>JBDHMR010000123.1:1820-7320 GCA_039656035.1 Gemmatimonadota bacterium | reverse complement strand
GGAACGTGTAGTCCTCCACACCGACGATGTAGACCCGGGAGAATTCCAGTCCCTTGGTGGAGTGGACGGTGAGCAAGCTCACGCGGTTGGGATCGGCTTCGATGCCATCCGAAGTGGAAAGGGCCACTCGCTCGAGCAGGTGTCCGATCGCCTGTTCCAGGGTGTCGCCGGTCGTTGCTTCGAGCAGACCCATGAGCCTGTTCATGGCCGAGGGATACCGTTCGCGGGCGGTGCGAGCGGCCCGAATCCGGGTCACCAACTGCCAACCACCCAACCGGTCGATGATGTCCTCCACCGGGATGGCCGAGTCCTTGAACAGCGCCTCTCGTTCAGCCGAATAGTGGTCGAGGGAGTCGCTGTAGCTTCCCAGCACCGCCGGTCTGGCAGCATCGAGCAACACCGCGGCCTCGCCCCCGTCCGCCTGACCGCCTGTCCCCCTGACCGCCTGCCCCTCGAGCGCCAATGCCAGGCCTAGATAGTCGAGCACGTTGACCAGCGCCGAGCGACGGGCGCGCGCCGCCTTCTGTTCAAGGAGGTGCTGGGTGACCGCAGCGAGGGTCTCAGCGTCGTCGAGAGCGTGGTGGGCCCTTCCCGTTTGGACGCCGAACCGGGTCGCCAGGTCGCCCAGTTTGGCGCTGCCGGAGAACAGCGACCGCGCCAGCGGGAGCGTGTCGAAGAACGTCATCCCCTCGAGGCCGGGTAGCCCCGACGCCGCACGCCGGATGACCGGGACGTCGAACCCGTGCGCATTGTGGGCTACCAACAGGTCTTCCCCGACGAACGACACGAACGACGGCCATACGTCCTCGAACACCGATTGGTCTGCCAGATCTTCCGCCCGGTATCCGTGTACTTCCGTCGCCTTGGCGGCGATGGGTACGGTGGGGCGGACCAGAGAATGGAACCGGTCGACGATCTCACCGTGTTCGACCCGGACGGCGCCGATCTCCACCACACCACAGGTGTTGGTATCGTTGTCGGTCGTCTCGAGGTCGAAGCACACGAACTTCGACAACCCCGTGTCGATGCGACCGGACACCACGAGCTGCAGGGCTTTGAACAATCGGATCACCACCCCGGGCTCGTCGGCATCGATGATCAGGTCATCCGTATCCGGGACGGCACCATCGACCAGGTAGCGGACAGGACATTGGAGACCGGCGCCGATAACCAACCGGCGCACGGCAATCTGCAGTCCGTTACCGGGCGATATCCAAATGGGGCGGTTCCGGTCCATGGAGTGCTGAAAAGCGTCGGCCAGTTCACGCGTTGCCGGGTCTGCGGCCGGGTCAGACAGTTCCTCGTACCGCTCTTCCAAAGGATTGCGGTACTTGCCCACGCGTTGGGACAGGAGTTCCTCCACCAACGGTTCGAGCCGGTCGTGCGTCCGCGCCAAGGCGGCCAGGTTGCCGATGTGATACACGAAGCGCCAGGCTTTCTTGGTATCGGGATCTTCCCGAGGCTGGCGCTGAGCGTAAGCGTGCATGGCGCCGAGAAAGTCGAGGTCGCCGTCCTGGAACCGAGCCCGGACATCTTCCACCAGGTGACGCGGCAGCAACCGCTCGGCAAAGCCCTCCACCAGAATTGGATCGTCGGGCCGGGCAATGATCCTGAGCGACGCCATCACATAGGCGATCACGTCGTCGTCCTTCATGGCACGGCCCCGGGGGAGCCGGCAGGGAACGCCGGCCTGGATGAAGCGTTTTTCCAGTTCCTGGCCGGTTTTGTGGTACCGGTACAGGACGGCCCGCTCGCCCCAGTCGTCCGAACCGTGGTGGTGATCGGCCTGGATGTCCTGCAGCAGCCAGTCTGCCTCGGCCGAGTCGTCGGGAAATCGGTACACCTCGACGTCGTAAGCTGACTCGCGGTGTGCCACCAGTTCTTTGTCGAACAGGGACGGATTACGGGAAATCAGACGGCGGGCCGCGGCAAATATCTGTGACGAACAGCGACGATTTTCATCGAGTACGATGGGCTGTTCGATTGCAAACTGGTCACGGAACCGCGCCAGCACCTTGGGCTCGGCGCCGCGCCACGAGAAGATGGACTGCTCGTCATCACCGACGGCAAAAATGCTTCGATGGTCCTCCGCCAGCCGAGCTACGATATCGAACTGGGTGGGATCGAGATCCTGAAATTCGTCAACCAGTACGTGGTCGAACGCGCCGGCGATCTCCCTGGCAACTTCCGAGTGCTCGCGGAACAAGGCCCCCGTCCTGGCGATGATGTCGTCGAAGTCGATCATGTTCTTGGCGGCGAGCATCTCCTCATATCCGCGGAACACGGTTTCGTCTTCGGGCGTGAGCGCGTAGTCCTGAAGCCGGCGGCGGCCGAACAGCGTGAGCAGCTGCCGATGCCGACGCTGGGGCACGCGTAACCGCTGGAGGACCATCAGTTGGTACACTTCGTCTGCCACGCCGAACCCGGACGACAAACCCACCCGCACTCCATGGTCGCGGAGGAAGGTGAGGCACAGGGAATGAAGAGTACCGCGGCAAACGTCCTCGGCCGTGGCACCAACGCTGTCTTTGAGGCGAACGGTGATCTCTTCAGCGGCCTTGTTGGTAAACGTCACCGCACAAATCCGGCGCGGGTCGGCCCCGTGCTCTATCAGGTGGCGGATCCGACGAATGAGGCAAAAGGTCTTGCCGGCTCCGGGGCCGGCGATCACCAGCAGGGGCTGGTGGGCGGCCTCAATGGCGCTGTGCTGAGCGGCGGAGGGAGCGTGGGTGGACGACATGATAGGAAAGGTCGACGAAGCGGGAGGAAATGACAATCGGGGCGGAATGGGATTTCGTGATTCCGGCATTTCGGAGATCCGAAATTGGGCGTTTGGCCTCGGTCACGAACCTCAATCCCACATTTTCGGACTCCCGGAATATCGAAATCCCGGAATCGACCGCCAGCCCGGAGGACGGGCGCCGCAGCCCCATGGGCTACATTCCGACATGCTCACCAATCCCAGACAAACGACCATCCCCGCATGACCCCGTTGCCCCGGCTGGATCACCTCGTCTACGGCACCCCCGATATCGAGGAGACCGTGGACCAGCTCGAACGCCGGACGGGAGTCCGGGCGACGCCCGGCGGCCAACACCTGGGGCACGGAACCAGGAACGCGCTCCTGGCTTTGGGGCCCTCCATGTACCTGGAGATTCTCGGCCCTGACCCGGAGCAACCCGAACCGGACGAACCACGGTGGTTGGGGATCGACGATCTCACAGCTCCGCGATTGATCACTTGGGCCGCCACCGCCGCCCCGCTGGTGCCGTTGGTAGACCAGGCAACGGCCCTGGGCATCGACCTCGGCGGAGTCCAGCCGGCCCATCGCCGACGCCCGGATGGGGTCGATCTCCACTGGCAACTGACCGACCCGTCGGTCATGTTGGCCGACGGATTGGTACCGTTTTTCATTGATTGGGGATCGGGCCCGCACCCGGCGGATACCGCACCCAGTGGCGTGACCTTCACGGCTCTTCAGGCCGAGCACCCGGAACCGGATGCGGTAATGAGCCTGCTCCATGCTCTCGACCTCAACATGGAAGTACGAAGCGGCAACCGTCCGGCATTGGTGGCGATCCTCGAGTGCCCCAAGGGAACTGTGGAACTACGTTAACCCACGTCCGTAGGACGACGGAGTAGCATGTTCTCAACGGCGTTCACCATCCGTCCGGCCATCCGCTCGGACATCGCCATCCTCGAAGCATTGGCGGAGCGCTCGATACGCGGTCTGGCGGGCGGTCACTACGATCCCCATCAGATCGACAGCTCCCTGCGATACCTGTACGGCATCGACAGCCAACTGGTCGACGATGGCACTTACTTGGTCGTGGAGCACGATCGGGAAGTGATCGCCTGCGGCGGATGGAGTTGGCGGCGGACACCCTTCGGTAGCGACAGGGCTGGGGAGGTCCGCGACGCGGCACGCCGAGCACCGGGGAAGGACGCCGCTGTCATCCGTGCTTTCTACGTCGAGCCACACTGGACTCGCAAAGGAATTGGCCGAATGATTCTCGATGCCTGTGAACAAGCTGCCAGTGCCGCAGGATTCGACCGCTACGAACTGACGTCCACCGCGATGGGCGTGGCGTTCTATGCAACCTGCGGTTATCGCGAGATCGACCCCGTCGACGTCACCTTGCCCGACGGGGTAGTCCTGCCGCACGTCCACATGATCAAGCCTTGACCGGTTAGAATCTCGACGCGGTCCGGCCCGCAAGCAGTGATGGCTTGCCGGATTCGTCCCCGGGAGCGAGCTTGATCTCAACCATCACGATTCTGGAGGCAGCATGGCGGTGACCACTACCGGGGCTTTACTCGCGGCCGGCGTGTTGATTTCGGCCGGCGCATTGTTGGCACCACCAGCGGCCGACGATCCGACCTACCCCACGGTTCACCCCAACGACAACCGCCTTCCCGCCGGCACCATGGTCGACGGCGTTCTGCATTTGGACTTGGAAATCCGCCAGGCTCGCTGGTACCCGGAGGCCGTGGACGGTCCATCGGTGGTGGTTCCGGCCATAGCCGAGGTGGGCCAGGGTCCGGAGATCCCTGCCCCGTTGATTCGGGTGCGTGAAGGAACGGTGATCGCAATTCGTCTCAGCAATCCGCTGGACACGGCCCTGATGGTGTACGGATTGACGACGCACCCATCCGAGAGAGGGGATACCCTCATGCTGGGACCGGGGGAAACGCGTGAGTGGCGGTTTGATCCCGGCCCGGCGGGTACATATCCCTGGGGTGCAATACCAACACCACGCGCCAGGCGGACTGGAGAATCTCGACAGATGGCGGGAGCGCTGATCGTCGATCCAGCCACAGGCCCGGCGCCGGACGACCGCATCCTGGTCATCAACATCTGGAGCGAACCCGGTGACTCGGCTAGCGGAGACGAAGGCCGCGAAGCGCTCGCCATCAATGGAAAGTCCTGGCCCTACACGGAGCGAATGCACAGCACCGTCGGTGACACCATCACTTGGCGGGTGGTCAACGTGAGCGGACGCAATCACCCGATGCACATGCATGGACACTACTTCCGCGTGGATTCCCGGGGAGACGTCCGGCAGGACACCGTCTACGCGCCCGACGAGCGACGTCTGGTGGTTACCGAGGCTCTGCGCAACGGCCGCACCATGTCGCTGACCTGGAACCCGAGCATTCCGGGCAATTGGCTGTTCCACTGCCACCTGGTATTCCACGTATGGCCCGGCGCCCGGCTGACCCAACACGACTCGACCGATACAATAGACCCACATTCGGGCGAACAGCACATGGCCGGTTTGGTGATGGGACTGAAGGTGAACCCACGTCCGGGGATGCCACTGGAGGATCGCACCGACGCCAGGCAACTACGGATGGTGATCGACGAGACCACCAGCCCTACCCTGTGGGCTCCAATCGTGCGGGCGTTCAATCTGGATGGAGACGACCGGGCGGGAACCCATCCGGCCAGCGTTCCAGGGCCACCACTGATCCTGACGCAGGACGAGCCGGTCGACGT
>JBDHMR010000123.1:0-1812 GCA_039656035.1 Gemmatimonadota bacterium | reverse complement strand
CGCTCGATCAGCCCACGGGTGTCCACTGGCACGGACTCGAACTGGAGAGTTACTCCGATGGGGTGGTCGGCTGGAGCGGGATGGGAGCCCGCATCGCCGCGGCCGTAATGCCGAGCGATTCGTTCACGGCTCACTTGTCGCTGCGGCGGCCAGGGACGTTCATGTACCACTCGCACTTGAACGACGTGGATCAGCTGAGTTCGGGAATGTACGGAGCCATATTGGTCCTGGCACCCGGCGAAGTCTACGACCCAACGACCGATCATACCTTCATTCTGGCATGGGACCTGAAGTCGTCCGACCGCGAGGGCATTCGTTTTGTGCTAAACGGCACGGCGGAACCCGCGCCAGTGGAACTCGAAGCCGGGAAGACGCACCGGTTGCGCTTCATCAACATTGCCCCTGCCGGGGCGATGAGGATCACCTTGGTGGCTGACAGTACCGTTCCCATCCCCTGGACCCCGGTGGCGCTCGATGGCGCGGACCTCCCTCCAGCACTCGTGAAAGAACGCCCGGGGCAAATGAGGATCGATGTGGGGGAAACGGCGGACTACGCGTTTACGCCTGCAGCACCAGGGAAATACGCCCTCCTTTTCGGCCGCCCGAACAGACCGCTATTGCGGCAGGAACTGATCGTCCGCTGATTGTTCAATTTAAGTACCAACCCACGCAGGAACGACACAATGGGACTGCCTGAAAAGATTTATACCGACCGCGACCTGAAACGGGCCGAGACCAAAGGGAGAGTCATCGGCTGGCTCCAGGGAGGTATTGTCGTTGTCGTAGGAGGAATGATCCTCAATGTCGTCGGCTGGATCCCGACTCTGGCGATCGTCGGCGTGGTAGGATACGTGGCATATAAGGTGTTATCGAAGCCCTCGGGTGAGAGTTGACAGGCCGACAACTCCACAATCCACAGCCCATAGCCGCCCGGAGGGCCCCATGTGCCGCAACATCAGAACCCTGTTCAACTTCGACCCGCCGGCCACCGACGACGAAATCAGCGCCTCGGCATTGCAATTCATCCGCAAACTGAGTGGCTCCACCAAGCCGTCGAAAGCCAACGAGGCAGCTTTCAATAAGGCCGTGGACGATGTGTCACGGGTGGCGCATACACTGCTCGACTCTTTGGTTACCCAGGCGCCCACCAGGAACCGTGAGGTAGAGGCGGCCAAGGCCAAGGTCAGGGCGGCCAAGCGATACGGCACGACGGTGTAGCGCGGTTCCGTGAATGATTCCTGCCTCGTTCGCCGCCACTCGCGTGTGGTTCGGTCGCGCTTCACTGATCGCCGGCACCCCCCTTCTCCTCGGGAACCTGGTTGGTAACCTTCCGGCACAGGAACTCTCGGCCGACCGGCCTACGTTCACCCCCAGCCCATTGGTGATCCCCAAAGGTTCACTGCAACTCGAGGCAGGCTACACATTGGCCGACGCTTCGGACATCGTGGTCCATTCCTTGGGCGAGGTCCTCCTGCGTATCGGCTTGACGAAAAACGTTGAATTCCGAGTCGGCTGGTTGGGCTACGTGTGGCTTGACCAGTTCGGCTCGACGATCAGCTCGGGTGCGAACGATGGATCGCTCGGGATCAAGTGGAGTATCAAGAGGGCCGGCGAGAGTCGTGGGATCGACATCGGCATCCTCGCCGGCACCAGCGTGCCGATAGGTGATGCGAATATCGGCACCGGTGACTGGCAGCCGGGCGCCACCCTGGTCCTCGGGTGGGGCCTGACGGAGTGGCTCTCGCTCACGACCTCCCTGGGATATGCCTACCAGTTCGTGGCTCGGCGCTTCGACCAAGGATTCATCAGCGC
>JBDHMR010000122.1:0-5505 GCA_039656035.1 Gemmatimonadota bacterium | reverse complement strand
CCCTGTCGACTTGCCACAGCGAATCGGCATTGTTAAACCAGGTGTGGGTTTCCGTCTGAGCCATGGTGAAGTCACGAATAGCGGTAAGCTGTCCGCCGAACTTCGAGACCTGATAGGACTCAGGAATGGGGCTCAGGAGGTTGTTGGTGAATTCGATCGAACCCCCCGAAGGATTCCACTCTGCGAGTTGCTGGTCGCCTGCCAGTGATTCGGTCAGCGACAGAGCCGGGCCACCTTCGACGCTGCGTACATACAGATGGAACGCCCCGGGATAGCCAGCCGTGTAGAGCACTTCCCCGCCGTCGGGCGACACTTCGGGTTCCAGCTCAAGCATCGGTGAGTGGGTCAGTTGACGCACGTTGGTCACCTTGATCGACAGCCCACCGTCTTCGAGCATCCTGGCGCCGAACACACCGATGGCCACTACCGCTGCTCCCGCCCCTAACGCCATCCACCATACTCGCCGGCTAGGCCCAGCCGCAACCGCCTCGATAGGCCGAGTGGACGTGGGAGTGAGTCCACCACTCGACGTGGTCATGGTCTCCAAGAGCGGTAGCATTTCGTCCGCGCTCTGCCATCGGTCGGCCGGTCTCTTGGCCAGGCACTTCATGACCAATGACTCCAGATCCCTCGACACCTGGTCGCGGTGCAGGGACACCGGGTCGGGCTCCTGGGTCACGTGCGCGGCCAGCACCGCCTGGGGACTGGCGCCCTGGAACGGCGTACGCCCAGCCAACAACTCGTAGGCCATGACGCCGATGGCGTAGATGTCGGCACGGTGGTCAACGTGCGGGTCGGCGGTGGCCTGTTCCGGCGCCATGTAGGTCGGTGTGCCGATGGCTACGCCCGCCGTGGTGAGTGTGTTGCGCCCGGTGGCTTCGCTCACCGCCTTGGCCACGCCGAAGTCCATCACCATTGCGTGCCGGCCCGACAGCATCACGTTGTCGGGCTTGATGTCGCGGTGCACCACTCCCTGAGAGTGGGCGAACGCCAGCGCGTCGGTTACTTCACGGATGAAGCGGACCGCTTCGGATACGGGGAGCTCGCCTTCTTTTTCTATGCGGTCGCGCAGGGTGTGGCCCTTGATGTAGGGCATTACGTAGTAAAGGAAACCGTCGGCCTCTCCCGAATCGTGCAGCGGCAGGATGTGTGGATGGGTCAGATTGGCGGCAATGTCGATTTCACGGAGGAACCGCTCGGGGCCGAGCGCCGCTGCCAGATCGGGCCGGAGGACCTTGACCGCGACCTGGCGGTGGTGCCGCACGTCGCTGGCTAGGTAGACGGTGGCCATGCCGCCCTGGCCGATTTCCTTGTCGATTTCGTAGCGCCCGCTCAGGGCGGCTCTGAGTTCCTCGAGGCGCTGGGACATGGGAGGCAATATGGAGGTGGGTCAGGGCCTTGAACAGGGCGGACGGCTTGGAGCTTGGAGCTAATACTCCAGATCCATCACGTAGATGTCGCTCTCGATCACGCCGATGGCGAAATAGAACATCCCGTCGTGTTCCACGACGCCGCCAACGCGAAAGATCTGCATCGACGGTTCGTCGAACCGGACGAGGAGACGCGGCTCGCCACCGATAGCGGGAATGGAATACAGGCCGTAGACGCCGTCCGGCCCGGTGGCATAGAAGTAGATGGTGCTGCCGTCAGGAGACCACTCAGGCCAGGTCATGGACGTGAGACCCGCGGTGCCGTCGGTGATGATGCGTCTGGGGTTGCCACCCTCTTCGAACACCTCAATAAAAAAGGGTTCCACCCGCGTGTGATACACCAGGCTCGATCCGTCGGGCGACCACCTCAGGCCCCACCCCCCCTGAATCTGCAGTGGCTCAGGGGCCTGCCAGGGAGCATCGAGAGTCTCGCGCCGCAGCACGTGGGTTCGTGGGGAGGTGTTGTCGGTGTAGGCGATGACCAATCCGGTCGGTGAGAAGACCGGATTCATGTTTCCACCGCCGTCGGTAGTGAGCCGCTGCTCGGCCGATCCGTCGGCATCGATGACGTAAATTTCGCGAGTAGCGTTCCGGGTGGAGTGGAAGGTGATCTCGCGCGCATCGGGCGAGAAATCGGGCATGAAGTCGTCGCCCGGATCCCGCGTCACCCGGCGCGGCTCGCCCCCGGCCACCGGCATCACGAAGATGTCCTGGTTGCCCTCCAGGTTCGAGTCGTACGTAAGCCATTGACCATCGGCCGAGATACTGAGGCTCTCGATGATCTGGCTCCCCGTGGTGACCGGTCGTGCCTCACGCACCGAGACACTGCCCGAAGTAGGAACGGGGAGTGCGTAGATGTTGCGCCGCTGCGTGAATCGGTCATAGGCCAGCGTGCGGCCATCGGCCGACAGGAAAATCGTGTAGGGTTCCAGACCGGTGGTGAGCCGGACAGGAGCCTCGCGCGGGGCGCCGTCGCCATCGAGACGGACCGCGTAGATGTCCTTGGGACCGTCGCGGTTGGACACGAACAGCAACGTCCCGTCCGGCAGCCATGCCGGGCTCACGTTGAGCGAGGTACTGTCGCTGACCCGCGCCGGCGTGCCGCCGATCGTGGCCACCCAGATCTCGCTGGGGGCGATGTTGCCGCCGCCTTGGTAGTAGTCCCTGTTACCAACGGAATAGGCAAAGGCGCCACCGTCGGCCCGCCAGCGCTCGAACCCGATCGATGACTGGGGCGGACCGAACATCCGGAGCACGGTGTCCCCCGTGCCTGGGTTCATCAGGTATACCGAGTCACCGGGCTGGTGCATCACCCATCCCCCCCTCCCTGCCACGGCGTCCGCCGAGTCCGGGCGTTCCGCTTGTCCGCCCATACGGGGCAGCTTCCACAGGCCGGGTGCGTGGCCATCACTAGAGCGCTGGTTCAGGAAGACGATGCTACCGCCGCCTGGCATCCAGAAGGGGAACGTTTGGGCACCGCCCCAGTCACCGGTGAGGGCCAGCGGGCGCCCGCCGGACACGTCTCGTACCTCGATATGGGTGTCGCCTCGGTGGCCTGACCGGTATGCCACGACTTTCCCGTCCGGCGAGAGGACCACGAACATCTCCGGTTCCGTGGCGCGGGTGATCTGCCGGATGTTGGAGGTGGTGATGGTGAGGGGATCGTCGCCCATCATCGTGGCGCCGTAGGCAGCGATCACCACGACCGCCGCGGCGGCACCCGCCGCCATCCACCACACTCGACGCCCACCACCCGCAGACTGCGCCTGAAGCGGCAGCGTCCCCGTTGGGGTGAGCCCACCGCTCGACGTGGTCATCGTCTCCAAGTGCGGCAACAGGTCTGCGGAACTCTGCCACCGGTCGGCCGGCTTCTTGGCCCGGCAGCGCATCACCACCGCCTCCAATTCGGGCGGCACTTGGTCCCGGTGCTTGCTCACCGGATCGGGGGCCTCGGTCACCTGCGCCGCCAGCACCCCCTGGGGTGTGGCAGCCATGAAGGGCGGCCGCCCGGCCAACAACTCGTAGGCCATCACCCCCACGGCGTAGATGTCAGAGCGGTGATCCACGTGCTGGTCGGCCGTGGCCTGTTCGGGCGACATGTAGGCCGGCGTGCCCAACGCCACGCCCGCCGTGGTGATCTTGTCGCGCCCGGTGGCCTCGCTCACCGCCTTGGCGACGCCGAAGTCCATCACCATGGCGTGCCCGCCCGACATCATGATGTTGTCGGGCTTGATGTCCCGGTGGATCACCCCCTGCGAGTGGGCGAAGGCCAGCGCGTCCACCACCTCGCGGATGATGCGCACGCTCTCCCCCACCGGCAGCTCGCCTTCCTTCTCCAGACGCTCGCGCAGGGTGTCGCCCTGGATGTAGGGCATGGTGTAGAACAGGAAGCCGTCGGCATCGCCCGAGTCGTGCAGCGGCAGGATGTGGGGGTGGGTCAGGTTGGCGGCGATGCGGATCTCGCGCAGGAAGCGCTCACTGCCCAGGGCGGCCGCCAGGTCGGGCCTGAGCACCTTGACCGCGACTTTGCGCTGGTGGCGCACGTCGTCGGCCAGGTAGACGGTGGCCATCCCGCCGTGGCCAAGTTCACGGTCGATCTCGTAACGGCCGGTGAGGGCGGATTTCAAGTCGTCTAGGCGTTCGGACATGGTGGGGTAATATGGGGAGCGGGAGAGTTATGGGCTATGGGCGGTCAGGCGGTCGAGACAGACTCCTACGCACCACGCACAACGCACGACGCACTCTCAGTATTCCAGCTCCATCACATAAATGTCACTTTCCTTCTCGCTGACGGTGAGGATCAACGAGTTCCCACGAACGGTGATGCCGAGGTTGGCGCTTACCATGCTAGGATCGTCAAATCTAACGATGAGGCGAGGCGCTGCACCCACCTGGTCACTGGCGTAAATCCCTCCGGTGCCGTCGTCGGTATAGACCTGGAAAAACAACCTGCCATCGGGGGCAATGTAGGGCCACCTCGCGTTGGCAATGGCGCCCACATCGACGACGGATACTCCATCTCCGGTGCTCGACACGGTCCGCAGTCCTCCGTCCGCGTGCGAATAAATCAGGTGCTCACTGTCGGAAGTCCAGGTGAAGGTGACCGCGACCGAGTCGGCCACTTCTTTCGGCGGGCTCCATGCCCCTCCAACCGAATCGCGGCTGATTACCGCGAGGAGGTACCTGCTCCCGTCCGGGAGTGACGCCGCGAAGGCCAGGTGAAGGCCATCCGGCGAATATGATGGAAAGACCTCCTGCCCGTCGACGCTCCCCGCTATGCCTTCGACCCCGGTCAAGCGCCGCTCGTTCTGGCCGTCAACATCCATCGAATATATGTCCCGGGTTCCGTGCCGCGTCGAATAGAACGCCACCTCGGATCCATCGGGCGACAACTCGGGGTCCATGTCCTGTCCGGGGTCAGTGGTGAGGCGCTGCGCTTCGCCTCCTTGCACCGGCATCAAGTAGATGTCCTGCTGGCCCCGGATATTGGAGTCGTACACCAGCACCTGGCCATCGGTCGACCGGCTGTGCTGCTCGATGACCGCCGATTCGCGCGTGAGGGGCCGAGCGTCACCCAGGGAAATGCTGCCCCTCTCGGGGAGGTCGAGTTGGTACAGGTTAGAGCGAAAACGCAGCTTGGAATAAGCGACCAGACTTCCATCGGGTGTTACCGAGAGCGTGTGAACGTCGGCGCCGGTGGTGACCCGGATCGGCTCACCTGTCGGTTCTCCCGACACTCCGAGTTCCACGAGATAAATGTCCCGCTGGCCGTCGCGGTTGGAGACGAACAGCAGGCGGTCGTTGCCCAACCATACGGGATGCGTGTCGAGGTGCTCGTCCGGGGTAATGCGCACAGCGACCCATTGGTCGAGTCCGGTCAACCAGATGCTGGCGGGGACGTCATTGGCCAAGAGGTCTGGTGAGTAGTACTGCCCGTTGCGCCGAACGTACGCCATCCTGGACCCGTCGGGCGACGGCACTGCCCAACTGACATCCGGCACCGGAAAGGCAAGTGCGGCGAGCACTTCCCCGCCATCCAGTGCGCGCACTATGAGGCTGTCCGGATTGGCCGGGT
>JBDHMR010000121.1:0-6106 GCA_039656035.1 Gemmatimonadota bacterium | reverse complement strand
CATCCATGTCTTCCGGCAGGGCGAAATAGTCGGTGGCGCCGCCCTTCAGAAGTGCCGCCGCCACCCGGCGCTCGGTGCTGCTCCCGATCACGTACACGACAGCCCCGTCCGTGGGCAACTCCGCCAACAGGTCGAGGGCGGCCGTCTCTTCTCCCCCAGCCATGAGCAGGACGGCCTGGGCGCCATCCGGCAGCGTATGGCCACTTCCGGGTGACCACCTGTCGATGTCGAGCGCCGACTCATCCGCGATCTCCTCGATCGTCGTGCCGTCGTGCCGAAGCTGTCGGATATCGTCACCAGGATGATCCGGGCCCGGCGGTCAGCCATCGCGGCGATCATCCATGGGCATCAACTCGATCCAAGGCCACCGTCGTTATCGTCATCATCATCGTGGGTACCACTCTCCCTGAAGTGCATTCACCGTGCCGCTCACCTGTGGTACGCGTAAACCATTGAAACATAATCGGTTATGCCTGTTAGCGCAGGCAGAACCGACCATGTTTTCGTATTGGAATGGTAAGATAGTGTAACGAAACGGTTCAATCGAGATTTCGTCACCGCCACCAGCTATTCGTCCCGCAGCACCTCGGTGATCATGTCCAGTTCGGCCAGGAGATTGTGGATGGCGTCGCGCACGCCGTGCTCGCCATTCAAGGCCAGGCCGAAGGCGTAGGGACGGCCGAGGAACACCGCCTGTGCGCCCAGAGCGAGTGCCTTGAAGGCGTCGGCGCCGCGCCGGATGCCGCTGTCGAACAGGACCGGCATGTGCTCGCCCACGGCGTCCACCACCTGTGGAAGCATGTCGAGGGCTCCCACGACGCCGTCGATCTGGCGGCCGCCATGGTTGGATACGATCACCCCGTCCACGCCGTGATCTTGGGCGAGCCGGGCGTCGTCCGGGTGCAGGATGCCTTTGAGGACGATGGGGCCGGTCCAGTGCTCTCTCAGAAAAGCCAGGTCGTCCCACGTGAGATCCGTGCGGTGAAATATGCTGGCGAAATATTCGACGGCGGCTCGGGGGTTCTCGTCGGCCGGCTGATCCAACGCCGCGGTGAAGACCGGGTCACTCAAGTAGTTCCCCAGACCCTCACCGTGCAGGAAAGGGAGATAGGCGTTCTCGAGGTCGCGGTCGCGCCAGCCGATCTGAGTGGTGTCGGTGGTGACTACCAGGGTGGAGTATCCGGCGGCCTGGGCGCGACCGAGGAGGGAGGCGACGAATTCGTGGTTCTTGCTCCAATAGAGTTGAAACCAGTGCGGCACGCTGCCCATGATGTCGGCCACCGGTTCCATGGGCCGGGACGAAACCGTGCTCAGGGTGAGCGGGATTCCGAGGGTTGCGGCGCCACGGGCGGTGGCCAGTTCGCCCTCGGCGTGAATGGCTCCCTGGACGCCGATGGGGGCGAGCATGACCGGGAAGGGGATTTTCTCGCCCAGAATCTCGACGGACAGATCGGGTCGAGTTACGCCGCGGAGCATCCGCGGGACGATGTGCCATTTGTCGAACGCCGCGCGGTTGGCCTCCATTGTCGAGCCGCCGCCGGCGCCGCCGTCGACATAGTCGAAGGTCCTCGGCATCATTTTTTCGCGGGCGCGCTCGCGCAAATGCTCATAGGCGACCACGGGATGGTCGGCATCCTGGATGGTGCCGGTCTGGTACAGGACCTGTTGACGGTCGAGTCCGAAAGATCGAGTCATGGTGGCCTGGGAGGGTGAGATGCGATGGCGGCCGCGGGGTCTTGGGGAACATCGACTATGCATACTGGGGAAGCAAGGAGGGGGGACTGGAAATCGGGATGTTACCGTGAATCGTGGGGGACGGTCTTACCGTATAGTGTATCCTGGATCCCGCCACCGGCGCCTGCCGGAACACTACTGTCTTCTTGCTTCTGGAGGTTGTTATGGCCGAAATACCGAGTGGACGTTTCCTGTGGTACGAATGTATGACCGGTGATTTGGACGCCGCTGTGGCGTTCTATACCAAGCTCATTGGGTGGGGCACGACTGAGTGGGACAACGACATGGGGCCCTACACCATGTGGACAAAGGGCGAGACACCTGTCGGCGGGGTCATGACGCTTCCGGAAGAGGCCCGGCAAGCGGGTGCACCGCCGCAATGGCTGGCCTATATCTCCACGCCTGATACCGATGCCACGGTCCGACAGGTCGAGGACCTCGGCGGTGAGGTGGTGATGGCTCCGATGTCGATCCCCACGGTGGGCCGCATGGCGATCATGAAAGATCCGCAGGGAGCTTCGTTCGCCTGCTACGCGCCGGAAACTGCCCCCGAGGTAATGGACCCCGCGCCTGAAAAGGGCGACTTCTCCTGGCACGAGTTGATGACGACCGATTGGGAGGCGGCGTTGGATTTCTATTCCACCGTGTTCGGCTGGGAAAAGAAGGACGCCCTGGACATGGGTGATATGGGCACGTACCAAATGTACGGCAATCCAGGGAACGACAGGCCCCTCGGTGGGATGTTCAACAAGCCCGCTGAGGTGCCGGTCAGCAACTGGCTGCTCTACACCGTTGTCGGGAGCGTCGACGAGGCGGCAGAGCAGGTGAAGACGCTCGGTGGGACCGTTTTGCAGGGACCCATGGATGTCCCAGGCGGGAGTGGGGATCGGGTGGTTCAGTGCATGGACGATCAGGGGGCGGCGTTTGCCTTGCATTCATTGGGTGGGTGAGGGGTTGGAGGGCGGTAGGGTGGTAAGGCGGTAGCAACGGATAGGCGGTCAGCCGGACGGGCGTACGGGTGGACGGGTGGACCGTCGCCATTGGCGCTGCTGCTATCTTTCACGCCATGGCCGCTCCCCCACGTCGGATCATTCTCAGCCGGACCGACAATATCGGTGACGTGGTGCTGACGCTTCCGATGGCCGGGATCGTCAAACGGCGGTATCCGGATTGTGAGGTGGTGTTCCTGGCGCAGGGGTATCTCGAACCTGTACTCGAGGCCTGTCCCTCCGTCGATCGTATCGTCGACTGGGCCGCGCTGGCGGAACAGCCGCCCGCGTCCATTGCAGCGGCGTTGGCGGAGGTGGAGGCGGACGCCATTGTTCACGTGTTCCCCGACAGGGCCATCGCTCAGGCCGCTCGCCGTGCGGGGATTCCTCTGCGCATTGGTACCAGTCGGCGATGGTACCATCGGCTGACGTGTAACCGGCTGGTGCCGCTCAGCCGCAAGCATTCCGATCTGCACGAAGCGGAACTCAACGTTCAGTTGCTGGCTCCGTTGGCGTTCGACACCGACTACCGACTCCCCGATCTCGTGGAGTTCCAGTCGCTCCTCCCCGGGGACGGCGCCCGGCAGCGGGTCGCCGAATTTCTGAACCCGGCCCAGTTCAAATTGGTGCTGCATCCAGGATCGCGGGGCAGTGGCAAGGAGTGGCCGGAAGAGCACTACCTGGACCTGGTCGATCGGTTGGAATCCACGGACTATCAGATTCTGGTAACGGGGACAGCTGACGAAGGGCGTCGCTTGGCCCGACTGGCTGACCATCCCCGCACTACCGATCTCACAGGCAAGCTCGATCTGGCGGAGCTGGCAGCGCTCCTGGCCGCGGTGGATGGGGTGGTGGCGTCCGGCACCGGCCCGCTGCACATGGCCGCAGCGACGGGGACACCGACCTTGGGCCTGTTCCCTACACGTGCGGGACCAATCGGGGCCAATCGCTGGGGGCCTCTAGGACGGCGGGCGCAGTACCTGACGTTTCAAGACGCTGAACACTCGTGCGCCGGGGGGGCGACATGTTCGTGTATGGTGGGGATCGGCGCGGGGGGGGTGGCGGAGGTGGTGGGGGGGTGGAAATTGGAAATTGGAAATTAGAAACTAGTGGTCGGGACTTGGCACGATTTCCAACCACCAATTTCTAGTTTCCAATTTCCGATTTCCTTCCTACGCCCTCGACTCCTTCTTCTTCTTCAGTAGCTTGGGCGCTTCCTCCCAATGTGGCTGCCGGAAAAACATCCGCCCATGGGTCTCCGGGACCGTCCAGTCGACGCTCGTCCGCGCCTGGCGGCGCATGATTTCGATGGTGGCTGTTTCTCCGGTGTTGTAGGACCGCAGAATCCTCATGGCGTGGGATGGGGATTCGACCTTGCGTCCGTCGATGGCCACGATCACGTCGCCGCCCTTGAGCGCCAGTGTGGAGTCACGGGGAGCTTTCATGACCAGGGCGCCTTCGGTGGTGCCGAAGTAGCCCGCCAAGTCTTCATTTAACTCCGCCAGTTCCAGTCCGGCAATCCCTCCGCCGAAGAGCATGTTCATTTCCGGAATTCGCTGGAGGTGAGGTTGGACGAACACGTCCGGGTGTATGTCCAGCTGCGGCCCAAAGCTAAAGTTTCCGCCCCGCGATCGAAAACTGAACGTGCCTCCGACCTGGTCCGCGGTGACTGTGACGGTGTGGTTGTCGTCTCCCCGCCGGTAGCGGACTTCGACATCGTCTCCCGGGTCGAGTTCGTGAGCCAACTCTATCAGACGCTGTCCCGGCCCCGACATGCCGTCATCAGGAGCCAGCCCGGCGAGCGATTCGCCGTTGAACCGCGTGATGATATCACCGGCTTCCAGTCCTGCTTCGGCTGCCGGACCGTCGGGAATGACCGATTGGATCCGGGCGCCGATCTTGTCGGCAGCTGCATCCGACTTGACGTCGACCATCACGCCGATCCGCGCGCGGCTCTCCCCAAATGAATAGACCCGAACGTCGCCGTTCTGGGCCTCAGCCGCCCCGGCCAGCAATCCCGCCCCCGCAATGAGAGCCGTAACAAGTTGGTATTTCATGACTTCCAGTCTCCCGACGTGTGTGGTAAGTGTGCGTATAGTAGAGAGATGCAGGAGGGCTGGTTAGGGTCGCACCCCGTCTCCGTCTCACCAGGACGCCACAAGATCCTAGAACTCGATCAGTTTCTCACCCACCCGTTCTGACTCGCCTACCGCCCTACCGCCTGATCGTCCTCAATTACATTCCCCCCCCATGCTCTCCGTCTCCAACATCGCCAAGTCCTTCGGCGACCGTACCCTGTTCGCCGGCGTGTCGCTCCAGCTCAACTCCGGGGAGCGGTACGGCCTGGTTGGGGCCAACGGCTCCGGCAAGACTACGCTGCTGAGAATCATGAGCGACGACCTCGAGGCGACAGAGGGGACCGTCTCGATTCCGAAGCGGCTCCGGCTCGGCGTGCTGCGGCAGGATCAGTTTGCCTACGACGACGAGCAGATCCTGTCAGTGGCGATGATGGGCAACGCCGAGCTGTGGCAGGCCATGGTGGAGAAGGAGGCGCTGCTGGCGCGGGCATCCGAGGAGTTCGACGCCCACCGGTTCTCTGATCTGGAAGAGATCGTGTTGCGGCACGACGGCTACACCGCCGAGGCGAATGCCGCCGCCATTCTCGAAGGACTGGGGTTGCCGACGTCCGTGCACGGTGATCCCCTGTCGACCCTGTCCGGTGGCTTTCGGCTTCGGGTGCTGTTGGCGCAGGTGTTGGCGAGCGCCCCGGACATCCTGCTCCTGGACGAGCCCACCAACCATCTCGACATCCTCTCGATCCGCTGGCTCGAGACGTTTCTGCGCGACTTCAAGGGCATGGTCGTGGTGATCTCACACGACCACCGGTTCCTCGACAACGTCTGCACCTCCATCCTCGACGTGGACTACGAGGCGGTCATTGCATACCGGGGGAACTACAGCGACTTCATCGCGGCCAAACAGGCGGAGCGTGATCGCCGGGAGAAGGACCTCGGCGCCCGTGAGCGCGACATCGCCCATCACCAAAAGTTCGTCGACCGGTTCAAGGCCAAGGCCAGTAAGGCCCGGCAGGCACAAAGCAAACTCCGCATGATCGAGAAGAAGGCCGAAGGGCTCCAGGCGCTGCCGCAGAGCTCTCGCCAGTATCCGACGTTTCGCTTCGAGCCGCGGCGCGACAGCGGGCGCGAAGTGTTGGCCGTCAGGGGTGTCGAGAAGGCGTTCGGAGCCAACGAGGTCCTCCACGGCGTGGACCTCACGGTCAACCGCGGTGATCGGTTGGCGGTCATGGGGCCCAACGGTATCGGCAAGTCAACGCTGCTGAAGATCATCATGGGTGACCTAGCGGCCGATGCGGGTTCGGTAGA
>JBDHMR010000120.1:0-7531 GCA_039656035.1 Gemmatimonadota bacterium | reverse complement strand
CAGCACGGCGATTTGGACCTCCGCCGCACCCACCAGGGCCGCGTTCAGGTTGACCAGTCGCAGGACGGCCTCGTCATCCTCCGCATGGGGAATCGAGCGCGCCTGGGCCACGGCGCCGTACGCCATGACGTCTTCTTCGGCGAGTAGTACCAGGTCTTCACGCAAGGCGTCGGCTTGGGATGCCATGTCCTGGAACGTGTCTTCCAGGTCGCGATATTCCTCGTGCCGCAGCGTCAACCGGGCGCACATCGCCACCAGCGAGGCGGCGATGGAGGCACTAATGGCCGCGCCCGCGCCACCACCAGGAACGGGCTCGTCGGCCGCGATGGCATCACTCCAGTCTCTGAGCGAGTGGCCTGTGGACATTTCGGTGCCCGGGACGTTGTTCCGATCGGAATCGGTCATGATTGCCTCTCTTCGCTTGGTTCAGCTATCTCGGGAACGCCCTCGGCTTCGAGTTGGGCCAACAGCCAAGCGTGGATCTCAGCGTTGCCGGCGACGACCGACGTGTGCTCGACGCCGATGGCTCGCCCAACGGCGTTGCTCACCACGCCCCCAGCCTCCTGCACCAGGATGAGCCCTGCGGCGATGTCCCACGGGGCAAGCATCAGTTCCCAGAATCCGTCATATCGCCCGGCGGCGACGGTGGCAAGGTCGAGCGCGGCGGACCCTGTGCGACGGACACCACTGGTGCTGGTCAGAATGGCGTCGAACTGCCGTTGATAGACCGGGAGCCACTGGGGTTGCTTGAAGGGAAACCCCGTGCCGATCAAACCGTAGGTCGGATCGACGACGTCCGACACATGAATCGGCCGGCCGTCTGCGGTGGCTCCACCACCGAGCGATGCACGGTAGTGGACGTCGTGGGCCACGTCCAATACCACACCGGCCTGCAACACGCCATCGATCGCCGCTGCTATCGACACGCTGTACATGGGGTATCCGTGCAGGAAATTGGTGGTGCCA
Source organism: Gemmatimonadota bacterium (assembly GCA_039656035.1). GTDB lineage: Bacteria > Gemmatimonadota > Gemmatimonadetes > Gemmatimonadales > GWC2-71-9 > N074bin45. Next base: position 6,565 of record JBDHMR010000120.1, on the reverse strand, counting down.
TCGAGCGGATCCACTATCCAGACCAGACCGTCAGTAGCCAAGCCTGGGGAGAGTTCTTCCCCGATGATGGCGGATTGGGGAACTTCGGCCAGCAGCAGGTCGGCTATGCGCTCCTCGGCAGTCCTGTCCACGTGGGTGACGAAATCGCTGGCGCCCTTGGTGGTCCAATCGGCTGGGTCGGCCGGTGGACTGACGGTGCGGATGTACCCGGCCGCCGCTTCCGCGGCGCGCGAGGCCAAGTCGAGTAAGTTCAAGGGGGATAGCATCTTGCAACCGTTCCCTCAGGTAGCTAGCTTGGCGTGATGGCACGCATCTTTTCCGGCATCCAGCCTTCCGGCGAACTTCACATCGGGAACTGGCTTGGTGCCGTCAGGAACTGGGTCAATCTACAGCACGACTTCGAGTCGTTCTACTCGATCGTCGACCTCCACGCGGTTACTACCGGAGACACGGACCCCGACCGCCTCGCTCAGCAGACGATCGACATGGCCATCGGGCTGCTGGCGGCCGGCATCGATCCAGATCAAGCCACGCTGTTCGTCCAGTCTCACGTGCCGGCCCATTCGGAACTCATGTGGCTGCTCAACGCCGTAACGCCCGTCGGTGATCTCGAACGAATGACGCAGTATAAGGATAAATCCACCGGGCTGAAGAGTATCCCGGCCGGCCTGTTCAATTATCCGATTCTGCAAACCGCCGATATCCTGCTCTATAGGGCCGACACTGTGCCTGTGGGTGAAGATCAATTCCAGCACCTGGAATTGGCCCGCGAGGTCGCCCGCCGGTGGAACCAGCGGTTTGCTGGTGGAGAGGTGTTTTTCCCGGAGCCGGTGGCCCGCAAGACCGAGGCTGTCCGGGTCGCCGGGCTTGACGGCAAGGGCAAGATGTCCAAGAGCCGGGGGAACACCATCGGACTTCTGGATACTCCCGAGGACATCTGGCAGAAGCTCCGCCCGGCCATGACCGATCCGGCCCGCAAGACCCGGAAGGACCCCGGCAATCCCGATGTGTGCAACTGAAAACTGCCGTACGGCGGGATGGGGCTGCCTGGACTGCAAACGGGTGTTGGCCAACAATGTGAGCGAACGGTTTGCGCCGATGCGGGAGCGGGCGAAGGAGTTGAAGGCGGATCAGGACCGAGTCACGGACTTGCTGGCCCGCGGCGCCACACACGCCGCGACAATCGCCAACGAAACGCTGCGTGAGGTGAGGGAGCGCATGGGCCTGCTCCCTTCGTCGGTGGTGTCACCCACCGTTTGAGCACCGCAGGCACAATCGAGGATCCATGGAAAAGATCATCAAAGCCGCCGTTAAACGAGGAGCGTCCGACCTGCACATCAAGGCTGGCGACGTGTTCCGTGCCCGTGTCAATGGTGAACTGGTACCGCTCACCAAGCAGCGTCTGACGCCGGCTCAGACACGTGAGATTGCGCTCAAGCTCATAGCCAGCGATGACGTCAAGCAGAGGATCGACGAGCTGCAGGACTACGACTGTTCGTGGGGCATGCCCGGAGTCGGTCGGTTTCGGGTGAACATTTTGCGGCAGCGGTCTTCATTCATGGTCGTGATGCGCGTCATCCCCTTCGAGGTCCCCAGCCTGGAATCGCTGGGGGCTCCGGATGCAATGGTGCCGCTGGCAAACACGGATCGCGGATTGGTGTTGATAGCCGGCGGAAGCGGAAGCGGCAAGAGTTCTACCATCGCCGGTATCATCGACCACATAAACAGGAACCATCATCGACACATCGTAACGATCGAAAGCCCGATAGAGTTTCTCCACCGGGATCTCAAAAGCTCGGTGACCCAGCGCGAGGTTGGAATCGACACCGGGAGCGTCTCGAAGGGACTGCACTCAGCTCTCAGGCAAGACCCCAATGTCATCGTCATCAGCGATCTGCCGGACGCCGACACGCTCGAAACCGCCATCACCGCTGCCGAGACCGGACTGCTGGTGATCTGCACCGTGGCCGCGCCCGATGTCCTGACTACACTGGAACGGGTGATCGCCTTGATCCCGGCCGATGAACGTGAGATCGGACGTGTCCGGCTGGCCGAAGTGTTGCGCGGAGTGGTGGCACAGCAGTTGTTCCCGAGGGCCGATGGAGAGGGACGGGTACCGACGTTCGAAATCCTGATGGGCACAGACGAGGTACGCAATATCATCAAGACAGGATCATCCGAGGACCTCTTCGCCGCAATGGAGGCGGACAAGGGCAGTCAGGGAATGCGGTCGTTCCAGCAGCAAATTTCCAGCCTCCTCGCCGACGAGGTAATCGACACCAAGACGGCCGAAGCGGCAGGGGTAACAGCTCTCAAACGGAGTTCTCCCCGTCGAAAATCGCGGGCCCAAACCAAACAGAGTTCATCCTGAGGCACCTGACAGGCCCAGGCGGCGGTCCTCATGTCCAAACCCCGTGAACTCCTCGAGCTGATCCTGTCGCACCCGCGTGAGGCGGGTACCGACGGCGCGCTCCAAGCTCGGCGAGTCCTGAACGAATACCTCTCACGACTGGGTTTCGACGTCGAGGAGCAGCCGTTCCGCTTCTCCGCGTCCGGTCTCAACGCCTACCCACTCTTCGGTGCCGGCCTGGGGTGGCTCATGCTGGTACAGATTCTCCTGCTCACCGTTCCGCGGGCACCCGCGTGGGCCGCGCTAGCCACGTGGTGTATCGGTGTTGCGGCGCTGGGTGTCCTCCTCGCCGGCGTGAGCCTGGGGTGGGCTCCCCTGGGAGGACAGATTCGTGACTCGGCCAACTTGATTGCCACCCGAGGGGGGGTGGGCCAGGTGCGGCGCTGGATCGTGGCCCACTACGACACCAAGGCCCAAGGGATGTCTCTGGCCGGCCGTCTCGTGGCGATGGTATACGCTACGGTGGTCGTCATCCTGATAACCGGGCTTGCAGATGCCCGTTTATCGGGCCCGATAGACGTGGACATCGTGGCGGGCGCCGCCGTTCTAGCTCTGATTGCCTGCGGTCTGGCAGGACGGGGCGCCTTACGGGGTAGCTCGCTCGGAGCTCGTGACAACGCCACCGGGTTGCTTGCCGCCATTACCTTGGCGCAGGAGGACACCGACCCCGGTACCGGGTTCCTGTTTTCCGGAGCCGAACAGTTCGGGCTTGTCGGGTCGAGGATATTCGCCCTCGAACATGGCCCTGCGTTGCCGGGGGTCGAAGTCATCAATCTCGATACCCTGGACGACCGAGGACCGCTCACAGTCTGGTATCACACCGGCGCCAGTGGCGGCCTGGCAGGTGCCGTGGCCAAGCGGCTGCAGCACGATTCTGTCACGGTCGCCGCCCGGCGTGCGCCGCTATTCGTGGCGGTAGATAGCACTCCATTGGCTCGCTCAGGAGCGGCGGCCGTGACGGTAACCAGGTTTGACTGGTCGACCCTCCGCCTGGTACACACCGCCAGGGACGTGGCCGAGAACCTCGATTTCACTACCGCCGAGGCGGTCGGACGGGCGTTGGCCAAGACGCGATAGCAGTCGTTTGACGGCCAATGGTGGCTGCCTTAGGTTGCAGTCGTTGCGGCGGCCGCCCCGGGCGCCGTTTCCTTTGTGCCGGCCCTCAGCGGCACATCTCCCAGAGCGAGCTTCCTCATGTTCGGACCTAAAACCTACTGCGTGGTCATCGTCGGCGCCCAGTGGGGTGACGAGGGCAAGGGCAAGATCGTCGACGTTCTCGCCGAGGAAGCCGACCTGGTGGTGCGGTACCAGGGCGGGGCCAACGCGGGGCACACAGTCGTTACCGGCGACGATGAATTCATCCTTCATCAGATTCCCTCGGGAATCCTGCACCAACAGACGATGTGTATCATCGGTAACGGTGTGGTACTCGACCCCGAGACGTTCTTCACCGAACTCGACCAGTTGGTGGAGCGGGGGATCGATGTCGCGTCCCGGGTGTTCGTGTCTGATCGTGCCCACCTGGTAATGCCGTACCACAAGCTGCTGGATACCGAGCGAGACAAGAGCCAAAAGATCGGCACTACCGGCCGGGGCATCGGCCCGGCTTATGAGGACAAGACCGGGCGGCGCGGACTCCGGGTCGGCGACCTGCGCTATCCTGACAAATTGCCGGAGATGCTACGTGAGCGGGTGGAGCGAGTCAACGAACTGCTCCAGATGATGGGGTCGGAGGAGCGGGCCTCGCTCGACCAGACCGTGGCGCTCCTCAGCGACTTGGCCCCCCGCATGCTCCCCCTGGCCAGCGACACCGGACTGCTGGTGCACCGCGCCCTGACTGACGGCAAGAACGTGCTCCTTGAAGGAGCCCAGGGCGCTCTCCTCGACCTGGACCATGGGACCTATCCGTACGTCACGTCATCCAACACTACGGCTGGGGGCGCCGTGTCGGGAACCGGGATTGGACCAACCGCCCTCGACGAGATCGTCGGTGTGGTCAAAGCGTACACCACTCGTGTTGGTAATGGTCCATTACCCACGGAGGCCGAGGGGGATTTGGCCGATCAGCTTCGGGAGTACGGCGGCGAGTTTGGGGCCACTACCGGACGCCCCAGGCGATGTGGCTGGTTCGACGCCACGGTGGCGCGCTACTCCGTTCGGGTAAACGGCCTGACCGCTCTGGCAGTTACCAAGCTGGACGTGCTCGACCACTTCGCCGAGATACCGATCGGTGTGGCGTATGATCTGGACGGCGAACATATGGAGGAAATGCCGGCCGACCTCGAGGTCCTGAGCCGGGTACAACCGCAGTATGAAGTCCTCCCTGGCTGGCAGAAACCGACCAGCGGAGCACGGCATATGGCTGACCTTCCGCCCGAGGCCAGAGCCTACCTCGACCGCCTGCAGGATCTTCTGGGCACCCCGATTCGTTACGTCAGTGTGGGAACTCGGCGGGACCAGATCATCGAGGTCTGACGGCATCGGTCGGTTTTGTAAGATTTCTTCACAAGAAATTCACAGTGTATTTAGGGGTCTCCGGCAAAATTTGAACGGCGATTCAAATTTTGCTGTGAGCGCTTTCAATGGCCCCTTCGACGCCGGTTGCCGGCTCGTCTCCTCACGTTCAGGAAAAACGCCAGCGGCGCCAGGCCGAGATTCTGCGCGCCGCGATGGCGGCGTTTCGTTCCCGGGGCTACCACTCCACCACGCTTGACGACATTGCCGACCGGTTGGGTGTTCGCAAGACGGCCCTGTATCACTATTTCCCGGACAAGGATGCCATTCTCTTCGCCTGTCACAAGCAATCGCTGGCGGAGCTCTCGGGGCATCTGGCGGCGGCCCGCCGCGCTTATCCCAAGGCAGCCGCTCGCTTGCGGCACATAGTTCTCGAGCACGTCCGCGTAATGACCGACAGCGGTGAGGAATCTCCGCTCGCGTTCGACGTCCCGGCGCTGTCGCCGCCACTGCAACAGAAGGTGACTGAGGCCCGCGACAGGTACGAGCGCTCGCTTAGAAGGATCATCGCCGAGGGCGTGCGCAACGGGGAATTCCGGCCGGTGGACCCGAAGATCGCAGTGTTCGTCATGCTCGGCGCCATCAACTGGATTGCCCGGTGGTATCAGCCCCGCGGGGCGGTGGACCCCGGCGCCATCGGTCAACAATTTGCCGACCAACTTCTTGGAGGATTGGTATGCCCACCGCAACCGTGACGAGGCCGTTCCCCAGCCGTGCGTCCGACACGTTCGAATTCCAGGACATTCTATACCACAAGGCTGACGGCGTTGCCCGGATCACCATCAACCGGCCCCAGGCGTACAACGCCTACTCGACTGCCGCGTTGGAGGAACTGGCCACGGCGTTTCGCGACGCCAGCTTCGACGACGCGGTGGGTGTGATCATCTTTACCGGCACCGGAGACCGCTCTTTCTGCACCGGTGGCGACGTGAAGGAATACGCGGAGGAATACGTCGACGTCCCGCGCGACTACTGGAAGTACATGGCGCTGTTCCGCAGTTACATCGAAAGCATCCTGAACACCGGCAAACCTGTGGTGGCCCGGTTGAACGGCATGGCGGTGGGTGGCGGCAACGAGAGCCAGCTGGCGTGCGACCTGACGGTGATGGGGCAGCACGCCATCATTAAGCAGGTCGGGACCCACGTCGGTTCGGTGGCCTGCGGCGGCTCTACCCAATGGCTCCCGCTAGTCGTGGGCGACAAACGGGCTCGCGAGATCCTGATGCTCAACGAGCCCATTACGGCCGCTAAGGCACTGGAATGGGGGCTGGTCAACTGGGTCGTGCCGACCGTGCGGCGCGGGGACGAGTGGGTACCCGACGCATCACCTACCGACATTCGGAAAGCCCAGAAGGGTGAAGATGGGCTGAGCATCGACCTGAGCCAACTCGACAGCTTCACGGACGACATAGCGCGCAAGCTGCTGGCCTCGTTCCCGGAGTGCACCCGCTACACCAAACAACAGGTGAATTTCTGGAAGGACTTGGCGTGGAGCGCCACGGTGCGCCACGCGCAGGACTGGCTCTCCCTCCACTACGTCTGCTGGGAGCCGGCCGAGGGTATGAACGCCTTCGTCGAGAAGCGGAAGCCCGATTTTGCCCTGTTGCGGCAACGCGCCGCCGAGGGCGGATCGTCGGAGGC
>JBDHMR010000119.1:0-5552 GCA_039656035.1 Gemmatimonadota bacterium | reverse complement strand
CGCCCTTTAGGATTACGGTTGCCCCGATGTCTTCGGCCGCATCGACCGCCGCCTGCCACGGATCGACTTCCAGCTGTCCCGCGAGCGCGGGGAACAACGCTCGAAATTCACCAGGATGCGGTGTAAGTACCAAGGGGCGGGTTTCGGCGACGCGGCGCAGCTCGTCGAGGTGATCCACCAAAGCGATGAGGGCATCGGCGTCGATTACCGACACGGCGGCGGTGCCGATGACCGACAATACCAGTTGGTACCGCGTAGGCGTGCGCCCCAATCCTGGACCGACTACGACCGCGTCGGCCCGCTCGATTAGTTCTCTCACCCGGCTATTGAGACCGTCCTCGAAATCCTGAGCCACGGTTTGCAGATCCGGCTCTGCCTCGATCAGCGCAGCGATGGTTTGCCGGGGAGCGACTGCGTGAACCAGGCCAGCACCAGCCGCGAAGGCGGCCCGCCCCGCCAAACGAAGAGCGCCAGACATGCCGGCATCACCGCCGACGATCACCGTCCGCCCTCGAGTCCCCTTGTGAGCATTGGCGGAAATCCGCGGGAGCCAAGCAGCCGCCATCGGGTCAGTTACCACCACGGGCCATTCGGCCTGGCACGGGGGGTGGCCGATGTCCACCACGACGACGTCACCTACCTGATCACGGGCCAACGCGTGTCCCCGTCTCAAGCCACCGAAGGTGATCGAAAGGTCGGCCCGCGCTTGACCGTACACGGTTCCTGTTCCGAGATCGACGCCAGTCGGGCCATCGATGGCAACCACGGGCACGGCCAAGTCGTGCATCCGATCCAACAACGCTTGCGCCGGCGGCCGGGGAGCACCCTTGGCACCAGTTCCCAGGATGGCGTCGACTACCAGTTCCGCACCGGGCCACGGACCGTCAGGTTCCAGTTCCCCGATCCCCTCGGCTTGGGCCAAGACCCTGACGTGTTTGTTGAGATCCGAGGCCGTTCCCTGCAGGGGAGCGACCCATACTGGAATGCCCGACCGGTGAAGGGCGCGGGCTACCACCCAGCCGTCACCACCGTTGTTTCCGGGCCCGACGCCAATGATGACACCGCCTGCCAGACGACCGGGATACCGCTGACCGAGGACACAGGCAGCGGCGCGCCCGGCGGATTCCATGAGGGTGGCCACGGCGATGCCGGACGTTGCCGCCTTCACGTCCCAGGCGGCGGATTGTTCGGGCGACAGTATGGGTATTGAAGGCATGTCAGCTAGTGGGAAGTTCCTGGCAGCAAGATGGCGCGCCAGTGATCCCGCGACTGGACCGCCATGGACCTACTTGTTGCTCTGCCCGATGACACGCCCGAGAGAGATTTCCCCGTTATCGATTCGCAGGTTGAACCCGCAATCGGGGTTGGAGCAGACCCAGGCCTTGTACATGATGGGCGCTCCGTCCCGTCCATAGTCCGACAGCGGAATCAACACTCCCTGCGAGCATTTCTGGCACGACGGCCAATCCTTCCCCTCCATAGCGCCTCCCGCGCAGTGAACGCGTGTCCCACCTCAGTTACTTGGCACGCCCTGCCACACGTAGGTGGCGTCGAAGGCATCCGTGAACTGGTACACGTCGTCGAAGTCTTCTTCTCTGTCACCCGGCCGGGTGATCAACAGACCGATATCGACCAAGACATACACTATACGCCCAAAGTCTCCCGATTGCCGTACGCCCCAATAGGCGAGCACATCGGGGGCCAGCAACCCGAACTGCTCCAGCGCGTAGTCCCGGCAGGCCCACGCCAGTTCAACACCAGTTACGTGACGGCGCGCCGGCAGGCGGGTCTGCAGGAATTGCACGGCGGCTAGAACGAACAGATACGCCCGTTCGTCGAACGGCTCCGACCGGTTGCGGATCCGGTCCAGTACCTGATCGGCCGCCTGCAGTTGATTCATCCGGCCGGCCCGGACAAGTGACCGCTATCGTTCATCAGTAGGCCGCCTCCACCAACGGTTGGTACAGCGGAAAAGCCTCGGTCAAATCGCTGACGGCGGTACTCACCGCAACCAGGGTGTCCTCATCCGGATGCGTCAGCGCCCGGTTGATCAGTTCAGCGATGCGTTCCATTTCCGACGGTCCCATGCCACGAGTAGTCATGGCCGGCGTCCCCAACCGAATTCCGCTGGTAACGAACGGCGATTCCGGATCGTCCGGGATGGTGTTCTTGTTGACGATGATACCGGCTCGTTCCAGGATGCTCTCCGCCGCCTTTCCGGTCAACTCCTTGGGCCGGAGGTCGACGAGCATCAAGTGGGTGTCGGTGCCGCCGGAAACCAGGTCGAAGCCGTACCCGGCGAGTGCCTCGGCGATGGTGCGCGCGTTCTCGACCGTGGCGTGGGCGTAGGCCTGGAAGTCGCCGGTCAGAGCCTCGCCGAACGCCACCGCCTTGGCAGCGATGGCGTGTTCCATCGGGCCACCCTGATGACCGGGAAACACCGACTTGTCGACCCTGCGGGCGTAGTCCGCCCGGCACAGGATCAGGCCCGCACGCGGACCGCGCAGCGTCTTGTGGGTAGTGCTGGTGACAACATCCGCAAAGGGAACTGGCGACGGATGCGCGCCGCCGGCCACCAGCCCGGCGAAGTGAGCCATGTCCACCAGGAAAAAGGCGTCGATCTCGTCGGCGATGGATCTGAAGGCGGCGAAGTCGATGATGCGCGGGTAGGCGCTCCCGCCGGCCACGATGAGCCGTGGACGGTCGCGCTTGGCCTGGTCGCGAACGGCGTCGTAGTCGATGCGACCGGTGGCGGGATCGACCCCGTAGTGAATCGACTGCCATACGATCCCGGTGTGACTCACTTTGTGGCCGTGTGTCAGATGGCCGCCGTGGGGCAGCGACAACCCCATCAGCAATTCGCCCGGCTTGATCAGAGCCATGTACGCCGCGAAATTGGCCTGTGACCCGGAATGTGGCTGTACGTTGGCGTGATCGGCGCCGAACAGTTCGATGGCGCGATCGATGGCCAGACGTTCTATCTCGTCCACCACCTCACAACCGCCGTAGTACCGCCTGCCGGGGTAGCCCTCAGCGTACTTGTTGGTCAGCGGTGTTCCGACGGCGTCGATTACCGCCCGGCTGGCAAAATTTTCGCTGGCGATCAGTTGCAAGCCGGTCTGTTGACGGCGCAACTCACGGTCGACGAGCGTTGCGACAACCGGGTCGGCGTCGCGCAACGGGGCATTATGATTCAGCATGCTTGGTTCCTGGTTCTATCTTCTCCACCCGACGGGCATGACGCCCCCCATCGAACGGCGTGTCGAGCCACGTTCTGAGAATTTTCACGCTCTCCTGCTCGGAGACGAAACGAGCCGGTAAGACGAGCACGTTCGCGTCGTTGTGACTGCGGGACAACTCGGCGATCTCCGGCGTCCAGCTTACCGCGGCCCGAACGCCGGGGTGACGGTTGGCCGCGTATGCCATACCCAGGCCCGTACCACACAACAAAATACCGCGCTCAGCCTCGCCGTGCTCCACCTGGGTCGCCACCTGGTGGGCAAAATCCGGGTAATCGACCGACTGGGTTCCGGAGGTACCCACATCGACGGGTTGGTACCCTAATGCCTCCAACTCCTCGATGAGCCGTTCCTTGAGTTCGACACCGGCGTGATCGGACCCGATCGGTATGCGTTCTGCCATGCCCCAATGTACTAGGTTGCCACAGCCCAACGCCAAGTGGATCCGCCCGGCTCGGCTACCTGGATCCGGGGAGCCACATCGCTTTCAATCCGCGAACCGCCGCCACCCGTTCGACTGCCAGCCGACCCGCCGCCTGATACGACGGGATGCCCTCGCGGCCCGAGATCTCGTAGATCTTCAGCAGCGTCTGGTAAATCTCCCCGGCCTTGACCTTGGCACGGTCGGGCGACCAGCGGTGGATCTCCCCGTAGACGTTGATCAACCCGCCGCTATTGATGACGTAGTCCGGAGCGTAGGTCTTGCCAAGCCGGTAGAGTTCGTCACCATGGCGCTCCTCTGCCAACTGGTTGTTGGCGCCACCGGCTACGACACCGACCTTTAGCAGAGAAACCGTGTCGTCGTTGATCACCGCACCAAGTGCACACGGAGCAAAAATGTCGCCCTCTTGGGAATAGATGTCGTCGGGGGCAACCGTGGTGGCGCCGGTGGCGTCCACCACGGAGCGCATCTTGGCTTCATCGACGTCGGTCACTATCAGCTTGGCCCCCTCGAGGTCGTGCAGGTACTTGGCCAGCCAGTGCCCCACGTTGCCGCACCCCTGCAGCAGGATGGTTCGCGACGAGAGATCGTCGGTGCCCCAGTGTTTCTTGGCAGCGGCCTTCATCCCCATGTACACGCCATACGCGGTCACCGGCGAAGGATCGCCCGACAAACCTGTGAGTCCCGTGACGTGATCCGTCTCGAACCGTACGTAGCTCATATCGGAGGGACTGGTGCCGACGTCTTCCGCCGTGATGTACCGGCCCCCGAGCGATTCGACGAACCTGCCGTGAGCCCGGAACAAGGGTTCACGATTCATCCGGCGATTGTCCCCGATGATGACCGACTTGCCGCCGCCAAGGTCGAGCCCGGCCACGGCGGCCTTGTAGGTCATTCCTCGTGACAGTCGCAGGGCGTCGATCATGGCTTCCTCGGTAGAAGCGTAGTTCCAGAACCGGGTGCCCCCCAGCGCTGGGCCGAGCGTCGTGTCATGGATGGCGATGATGCCTACGTAGCCAGCGGACGGCTCCGAGCAGAAGATCACCTGCTCGTGATTCAAGTCCTGCATCTTGGCGATGAGGTCCATCGAAGACTCCTTCGTCGTTTCCGTAGATGTCGGCTTCATTGCAGTAGGCATAGCTCACTCATAGGCATAGCTCACTAATACGAATAGAACCCCTGGCCGGCTTTCCGACCGATGTCGCCGGCAGCGACCATCCGGCGGAGCAAGGGACAGGGCCGGTACTTGTCATCACCCAGTTCTTCATGCAACACATTGAGGATCGACAAGCACACGTCGAGCCCGATCAGATCGGCAAGCGCCAACGGGCCCATCGGATGTGCCATGCCCAGCTTCATGACGGTGTCGACCGCTTCCGCCGTGGCGACACCCTCCATGACACAGTAGACGGCCTCGTTGATCATTGGCATCAAGACACGGTTCGACACGAACCCGGGGTAGTCGTTGACCTCCACCGGAGTCTTGCCGAGTGCCCTTGCCAAGGTCATCACCCTGTCCATCGTTGCGTCGCTGGTGTGATGGCCCCGAATGACCTCCACCAACTTCATGACCGGCACTGGATTCATGAAGTGCATTCCGATCACCCGGTCGGGACACTCTGTCTGCCCCGCGATGGCGGTGATGGAAATGGAACTGGTGTTGCTCGCCAGAATAGTACCCTTACCACACACCGCCGCGAGGTCCCGGAAAATCTGGAACTTGAGCTCTGAACGTTCGCTGGCCGCCTCGACCACCAGTTCGGCCCCCTCCGCCGCTGCGAGCGCCCCGGCGGTCTCGATCCGCGCCACGGTCTCTGCCGCCGCCGCCTCGGTCAAGAGTTCCTTCTTGACCTGGCGCGCCACGTTCTTCC
>JBDHMR010000118.1:0-5898 GCA_039656035.1 Gemmatimonadota bacterium | reverse complement strand
CGGGTGCGCGTTGCCCAACCAACGCGCACCGTGGAGGTAGGCGACGGTATCACACGCCATACGAAATCCCCAGCGCCCGTCCGACCCCATTGTTCATGATCTCAATCCCATCCGCATCGACGGCCAAGATGTTCCCGTCCGCATGATTGTCCGCCGAGTCGAAGACGGATCGTGGCGAGGCCACATGTCCTTCGTCGTCGGTGAGCCGGAAAATGAAGTACATACGGGGGAGATCTTCTGTGGCGCGTCAGAGAAGGAGCTGTGGGATTCGGTAGGCCATCTGCACGAACATCACCTGCGCGACTTGTACCGCTCGTTGAGCCATGACTGAACTCAATACTGATCCGATCCAGGAACTCCGGCACGATCTGTCGAATCCGCTGTCGGCTCTCCTCGCCGAGGCTCAACTCTTGTTGCTCAACGATAGCAAGGTTGATCCCGAGACTCTGTCGAGCATCCGCGAAATCGAAGCGCTGGCCGTTAGGATGCGCAACATCCTCCGCGAGATCTAGCCGGTACCCGCTCTCGGGCAGTGGCCCGAGCGAAGGTACAAGGCGCCATTGAGAAGGTAGAGAATCAGCAACACCACGCTGGCCCCCGATACTGAGGCCCGGTAGCCGAAACCGTGGTCTCCGGCCGACAAGAACCCCTCGATCAATCCAGCCAGGAGCAACAACAGTGTCGTTGCCGCGATCATGCGGACGGCCCGGTGTCCGCTGCGGACCAGGGCTTCACTCCGGGTGAGGCGGCCAGGCACCAGGATCGACATGCCCAACATGAACCCCGCGGCCCCGGCGACCCAGATGGCGAACAGTTCGAGCACCCCGTGGCCCACGATGAACTCCATCAAATAGCCAAACAGGCCCACGTTGGCGAAGTGGCCTCCAACTATCCCCATGGCGACCCCGTTGAGAGCCAAGAGGATTAGTGAACCCACACCGAGAAAGATGCCACCAGCGAAGCAGGCCGCGGCCACCCGCACGTTGTTGGAAATAATGTAGGTCGCCACGTACGGCCGGTCGGACCCCTCAGCCCGGAAGTACTTGCGTCCCTCCTCCACACGGGTAGCGCCGGCGTCTGCCCGCCGCAGCATCTGGTCGGGCAGCACCTCTTCCGCCAACGCGGGGCGATCGCGCAACGCCGCGTAGCTGGCCACAGCCGGGATGGCGAATGTCAGGAACGCCGTCAGTACATAGGGCCATGCCTGCACCACGGTCGCGGGAGACTCGCGCATCAACACTTGCCACAGCCGGCGGATGGTATGGTGCTCGTCGCGGTAGAGGGCGTTGTGTCCCGCGCTCACCAGCCGCTCGAGACGATGGATCGTGGCCCGATCCGCTCCGTAGGTCCGGGCCCGGGCGAGATCGGCTGCGATCTCACGATAGCGCGCGGCGAAGGCCGGCAGTTCTTCCGGCGTCAAGCTGTTTAGCCCGTCCCTGGCGACCGTGGACGCCAGGGCGTGGAACTCAGACCATCGCGGTTCCTGCCGGGCTACGAACCGTTCGGCCATCGTGCCCCCGGACCCGCGCCGCGTCCCGGGACCGTGTTCCCGCCTGGTCGTCTCCTCACGGTACAATTCAGCCAGGAAGGTGAAATCATCCGGATCCCTGATGGGATAGCGACCGGCTAGCCTGGCTGTGAGCTGGTGCGCCACCCGCTGCCGAACCCGGTCGTCGAGAGAGGGGAGCCGCTGGTGGAAGCGGCGCAAGAGGTGATACTCTGCGTCCTTGAGTTCGGGTGCCTCGAGCGCCAACTGTTGCGCGCCTTCAGGGACGGCAACGACCGGCTTGGCGGCCTCCTGCGGCTGGTCGCGAACGACCACGGTGCCCGCCGCCATGTCCCCCAACCGCTGACCTTTGGGATGCAGGGCCACCAGCGTGCCGCCGACCAGATAGACAGGTGGGGGTAGCACGTCCGCCAGGCGCAGTACGTTGCGCACGACCGACGCTCCCATGGTGATCGGGTGCCCGGTTTCCCGCACCACCCGAACGCCAACCAGGCGCTTCCCCGGTGTCTGTCCGTTGCGTAACCCCTCGAAAAGGACGAAATAGGCTCCGAAGGAGAGAGACAGAACCAGCACCGTGACGGCGGCCGCCACCGGGCCGGCGTTGCCGAAGACGGCCAGGGCCGACGACGCCATCACCACGGCCAGGGACCAGGCGCCAAGGATGGCCATGTCGATCAGCGCTGCCAGCGCTCTGGAGCCGAGCCCGGCGAGTTCGAGATCGAGCGTTACATTCTCCGGTGTCTCGACCTCGAGCCGCCGGGTGAGTTGCGGAGGAGCCGGTGGTGGGGGAACATGCATAGATTCGATTGTAGCCCGCTGGTCGCTTGATACCAAGACGGACATCCGTCCCAATCCCAGGAGTTCCTCGATGGCCCTTGCCGAACTTCGCCCGCTTTCGACGGGAGAGATTCTCGACAACGCCTTCGGGCTGTACCGGAGGCACTTTGCCCCGTTGGCGGTGATCGTTCTCGTGGTAAGTGCGGTACCGACCATTCTCGAGTTGTACGTGCAGGCGTCGGGCGGGTTCCTGGCCCGGCCGGTGCTCGGGGTCCTGACCGGTCTGCTCAACATCGTGTTGAGCGCCATCGGGACGGCCGCGGCGGTGTTCATCGTGTCGGACAGTTATCTCGGCCGCCCCGTCGACGCGTGGGACGCCCTGTCCCGTGCCGTGCCGTACATCGCGCGGGTCGCGGTTCTGTCAATCCTCACGACGCTGGTCGTGGGTTTGGGGTTGATCGTTTTCCTCATACCTGGCCTCATCTTTATCTCGGCGCTGATGGTGTCGACTCAGGCGTTGGTGCTGGAGGAGGACCAGAGCCCAATCGACGCCATGGGCCGCTCGTGGCAACTGACCAAGGGATTCCGCTGGAAGGTGCTCGCTCTAGTGGTCGTTACCGCCATAATTGTGACCATTCCGTCTATGGCAGGCGGAATCGCCGCGGCCTTCTTCTCGCCCGGTATCGGCGTGCTGACAGATTCGTCAGGCCTGCCGATCGGGTGGTACCTCGCCATGGTGCTCGGTGCCGTGATCCAGTTGCTCCTCTACCCCTTGATGTATAGCGTGTTGACCGTGCTGTACTACGATCTGCGGGTACGCAAGGAAGGCTTCGATCTCGAAGTCCTGGCCCAGGCTCTGGAGACCAGCTGACCGGGATGACCCCTCAAGCGCCTGCCCAGGACTCGCTCCGCGCAGTCATCGATTCGGTGTTTGCGGACCCGGTCTACGACTGGTTCGAACGGCCGGCCGTCTTGGGGTGGCTGGCCGATGGGTGGCGCTGGCTGACCACCACCCTCCAGCAATTCCAGGATGCCAATCCGGCACTGTTCCGCTGGTTTCAGGTCGCCCTCGTCGGTGTGCTCGTGCTCATCCTGCTCCACGGCGTCTGGGTCATGGTACGCACTACGCGGGCGGCCTCGGATCGCGAACGTGCCGTGGGTTCATCACCATCTGAGGCGGCCCGGACCGGGGTTTGGTACCAGGACCAAGCCGATGCCCTGGCCGACCAAGGACGGTTTGCCGAGGCCCTGTTGGCGGCGTTTCAGGGGCTGGTACTCGACCTCGACCGGCGCGGTGTGGTGCGGTACCATCCCAGCAAGACACCTCGGGAGTACACCGGTGAGGCCACGCTGACGGCGGCCGACCGAGAGCGTTTCAGCTCGCTGGTCGGCATGCTGTATGGCTATGTATTCGGCCATCAGCCCTGCGGCGATCGGGAGTACCGCAACTGGTTGGGTATGGCATCGGAACGGTGGCATGCGACTCCGGCCTGATGTCCTCGTCGCCTTGGCGATCGTGTTGGTGCTGGGCTTCGGCGCGGTCATCCTGGGATCTCGTCAAGCCAAGACATCCGATCGCGATCGCCGGGCCTCGTCCTTCGTAGCCGGCCCGCAGGGCGCCCGGGCGTTGGCCGATGCACTGGATCGGCTAGAGGTGGTTGTCGAGCGATTCCGTCGCCGCACCGCGATGCTTGGTGACCTGGAGGAGGGTGAGGTCCCGCTCCTCATGGTGCTCGACCCCGGGATGCCGCTCGATGTCCTGGAGGCCACCGAGCTGACACGGTTCGTGAAACAAGGAGGGCATCTCCTCCTGGCCGGGCCCGGTGCACGGGCTGCCATGCGGTGCTTCGGCTACGTGTTGCAGGGAGACCGGTTCGTGGGTACCGCTCGCGAGCTTTCGCCCTTGATTGGGAGCCCGTGGGTCGATGGACCGCGGACGCCGCTGTGGCTTACGGCGTCGGAACGGGATGCCGTCGTCGATTCTTCGGCACTTTCGGATGCGTTGGTGAGTCGGTGCGACGCGCCCGCGACGGAGGCTGTTGATACGCTGCTCGTGAACGAGGATGGTGCCCCGGTACTGTTGCATCTACCCGTTGCTGGTGCTTCGGTGTACCTGGCCTCCGACGCCGTCGTTTTCACCAACCGCAGTTTGCGCGATACCGAGGCGGGGCCCTATGTGCTGTCCCTCGTGGCCGGCCAGTACCCCCGGGTCGTGTTCGAGGAGTATCACCACGGATTCGGCAGCGGCGGGTCGATGACGGGCGTGGTTCTCGACTGGATGGGGCGGTCGCCGTGGGGTTGGGCCGTTTGGCAGGTACTCGCCGTGACAACTGTGGCATTGGTCATGGCGGCGTTTCGGTTCGGCCCCTCTTTCCCCCCACAAGGCCGGAGCCGCCGGTCGCCATTGGAACACGTACGCGCCTTGGCGGCGGCGCTCGCCGCGGCCAGGGGGCATGACGTTGCGGTGCGACTCATGATCGAAGGGTTGCGCCGACGCCTGTCGCCAAGGGGCCAGGCGCTACGGTCGGACGTTACCCCGTGGGTCGACCGTCTTGCCGAGAACGTCCGGACGACCGACTCACGGGAGGCAGTCCGAACACTACAACAACTCATGAGCGGTCCGGTCCGAACGGACAGTGTGCTGCTGGCCGCCAACGCAGTGGAGGACGTGTGGCAGGATCTGAGACCGTAACTCAGGAAGACGTCGTTAGCCAAACCGAGGTTGCCCGTGCACTGGTGGCCCAGCTGGGGCAAGTGGTGCTGGGTCAGGAGGAGGCCATCCGGACTCTGGTGTCGGCCATCATAGCCAGGGGGCACGTGTTGCTCGAGGGCGTCCCCGGCACCGCCAAGACTCTCCTCGTCAGGACGCTGAGCGTAGCGCTCCGATTGGCCTTTCGCCGGATCCAGTTTACCCCCGACCTCATGCCGTCCGACATCACCGGCATCAACGTCATGTCCGCGGGGGGGTCGTTCACGTTCCGGCCCGGCCCGCTGTTTGGCGACCTGATTCTCGCCGACGAGATCAACCGCGCTCCGGCCAAGACCCAAGCTGCACTGCTCGAGGCGATGCAGGAGCGCACCATCACCGTGGACGGGGAGACCCATCCGCTGTCGGCCGCGTTTACCGTCTTCGCCACGCAGAACCCGATTGAATTCGAGGGTACTTATCCGTTGCCCGAGGCTGAACTCGATCGGTTCGTGGTCAAGGTCATTCTGGACTATCCCGAGGCCCATGTGGAACAGGGGATTCTCCAACGGACCAGTAGCTACGGCGTCGATCCGGATCTCGACGCCGATGGCCTGGCCGAACTCCGGCGCGTCAGTCGCGGCATACGCATCGACGATCGCCTGCTGGAGTACATGACTACGATCGTACGGTCCACCCGTAGTGCCCCAGCCTTGACGCTGGGTGCCTCCCCCCGGGCCACTGTGTCCCTGCTGCGGATGACCCAGGCCGCAGCGCTCCTCGACGGGCGAGAGTTCGTCATTCCCGATGACGTGAAGGCCGCTGCGACACCGGTTCTGCGCCACCGGGTCGTGGTGGCGCCGGAGCTCGAGCTGGAGGGTGTCTCAGCCGACACCGCTCTCAAGTCACTGCTCGAAAAAATCGAGGC
>JBDHMR010000117.1:0-5582 GCA_039656035.1 Gemmatimonadota bacterium | reverse complement strand
CAGCTTCCTGCAGCCGGGTAACCGGAATTCCGGTCCAGCGGGAGACGATGAACGCCACATCTTCCTCGCTGATGACCGGCCTGCGCGTCTGGCGTTCCCGCTCCCAGTCCTCCTGCTTCTCGCGTATGGCGTTCTGCAGCTCGCGTTCCTTGTCCCGCAAGCCGGCGGCCAGTTCGAAGTTCTGGTCGCGGACCGCGGTTTCCTTGTCCTGATTGACCTGCTCGAGGTCGGACTTGAGTTGAGACACCTCCGGTGGCGGCGCCTGTGACGCCAGGCGGGCGCGGGCGCCGGCCTCGTCGATTACGTCGATGGCCTTGTCCGGAAGGAACCGGTCGGTGATGTACCGCTCGGAAAACTTGGCGGCGGCCGTCAGCGTTTCGTCGGGAATGGTGACCCGGTGGTGTTCCTCGTATTTCTTGCGGAGCCCCTGGAGTATCTCGATCGTTTCATCGACAGTGGGCGGCTCGACCACGACGGTTTGGAAGCGCCGCTCGAGTGCGCCGTCTTTCTCGATGTACTTGCGGTACTCGTTGAGAGTAGAGGCACCGACGCATTGCAGCTCGCCACGTGCCAGGGCCGGCTTCAGCATGTTGGAGGCGTCGATGGCCCCCTCGGCCGCCCCGGCTCCCACCAGCGTGTGCAGCTCGTCGATGAACAGAATGACCTGCTTGTTCTGGGCGATCTCGTTCATGACCGCCTTGAGACGCTCCTCGAACTGTCCCCGGTACTTGGTGCCGGCGATGACCGCGGCCATGTCGAGCGACAGGACCCGGTGGTCTCGCAACACGTCGGGGCACAATCCGTTGGCGATGAGCAGGGCGAGGCCCTCGACGATGGCCGTCTTGCCGACGCCGGGTTCGCCAATCAGTACTGGATTGTTTTTCTTGCGGCGCGCCAGGATCTCCATGACGCGTTCGATTTCCATGGCCCGTCCAATGGTGGGATCGAGCTGTCCGTCCGCCCCAAGCTGGGTCAAGTCACGACAGAAGTGATCGAGCGCTGGCGTCTTGGACTTCTTGTCGCCCTTGGGCGCGGCAGCGGCCGGCGTGGCTCCACCGGCGGCAGCAGCCTGCGGCATGTCGCTTCCCAACAGTCGGAGCGTTTCGGCCCGGCCCTGTTCGAGCGTGACCCCGGCGTCGTTCAGCACCTGCGCGGCGATGCCCTTTTCCTCGCGGAGGAGCCCGAGGAGGAGGTGCTCGGTGCCGACGTAGGAGTGGTTCAGTTCCCGGGCCTCGGTCATGGCCAACTCGAGGACCTTCTTGGCGCGGGAGGTGTATGGCAAATCGGGGCCCGCCGCGGCCGCGGCTTTGCCCTTCTTGACGGTCTCCTCGATCTTCTGCTGGATATCGTCGAGGTCGACGCTGAGATTGGTCAGCACCGCCGCGGCGACGCCCTCGCCCTCGCGAATCAGGCCGAGGAGGATATGCTCCGTTCCGACGTACTCGTGATGAAGTCTGGCGGCTTCCTCGCGGGCCATCTGAAGGACTTTGCGAACGCGATCGGTAAAGTTGTATCCGTTCATTTTTGCACTCCAACCGGCATGCCTGGGCTCGTCAAGGTGTCTTGCCGGGTCCGGCAGTAAGCGACTCTCGTACGTAAGAAGCCCGCCGAATGTTGATGGCCGAGGGACTCGGTGCCGGAACACCGGTGTCCTGGGCGGCGATGTGCGCGGGCTGCGCGTAAACCATCAGTTTGTTCAGCGTATACATGCTGACGTCGGGGATGAGCCCCAACCCTACCCCTAGCCGAGCGCCGCTGAGAAGATTCATGGCCTCCTCGACGGACAACGAACGGGCGTGCCGCAGCAGGCCGTACGCGCGCCAAACCTTGTCTTCGATAATGGCCGGCGCGTCTCTCAAAAGGACTTGCCGAGCCTGTTCTTCATATTCGATGATCTGCCGAACCATCTTCCCCAGGTGGTCGAGCAGATCAAATTCACTCTTGGCGAGCGTCGTTTGATTGGACAACTGGAAAAAGTTGCCGACGACCTCGCTTCCCTCTCCGTAAAGTCCGCGGAACGTCAGCCCAACCTGAGAGAGACCTTGCAGAACCTTGGTGATCTCTTTGGTCAGGACGAGACCTGGAAGGTGGATTAGAACCGAAGCCCGGAGACCGGTTCCGACGTTGGTCGGACACGAGGTAAGGTAACCAAACTGGGGGTGGAACGCTAACGCAAGTCGTTGTCCCAGTTCAGAATCCAGCGCATCGACCTCGTCGTACGCAGCCTCCAGGGCGAAGCCAGATTGGAGCCCCTGGAGCCTGATATGGTCCTCCTCGTTGAGCATCACCCCTACACGATTCTGGACGAGTAAGGCGGCCCCGGCACGCACATCTCCGCCCCCATCCAGCCCCGCCAGCTCCCGACTCACCAGGTGGCGCTCGTGGAGGAGTTCACGGTCGTCCCGGCCCAGCTGGTCCATCCGGATCAGCATGGCCTCTGCTAGCTGGGGGGTGTCCCGCGTGGCAGACAGGATCTCGGCCAGGATCGCCTCCCGCTCATCGGGGGAGTTCCGGACGCCGAAAATCCTGTCCCGGAGGTTCCGGGCCAGCCGGACACGGGTAGACAGGACCAGGTGGCTGGCCCGGCCGCTGGCGTCGAGCCACGGCATCCCTCCGTCGCTGAGAAGGCTGAGGTCGATCATTCGATCCCCCGGAGACGATCCCGGAGTTCCGCGGCCAGTTCGAAGTTCTCGGTGTCGACGGCCACCTTGAGCTGCTCCCTCAGATCGGCTACCTGGGCTACAGGTTGCTCAACCTCGTCGCCGGGCGGCTGGTATCGCTCGCCAACATGGGTGGTCGACCCGTGCAAACGCCTCAGAAGCTCCCGCAGCGGCTTTTCGAACGCCTGGTAGCAGTCCACACAGCCGAGGCGTCCCAGATCGCGCAGCTCCTGCATGGTCATGCCGCAGGTGGGACACGTGGCGTGCGGCGCGTCCTCCATCCCCGGGAGCCCGGCCCCAACGCCCTTGCCCATGGTGGACAGGAAGTCGCCGACGGTACCCAGGGGAAGCGCGGCGCCACTTTCGATGCCCTTCTCCGCCGCGCAGGCCTCGCACAGGTGTCTGGTGGTGACATCAGTGTCCACGATCTGTGTCAGGTGGACGACAGCCTCGTTCTGGCCGCACTCCTGACATTTCATCAGGAGATAGCCTCCACCCCGGCGAGCGGCACCAGGATGCCATCCTCCATGGCCATGATGCGATCGGCCCGGCCGGCCAGTTGCCGGTCGTGGGTAACGACGACCAACGAGGTCTTCTGCTCGCGGACGATTTGGTGGAGCAACTGGTGGAGCCGCTCGCTGTTTCGGTGATCCAGATTGCCCGACGGCTCGTCCGCCAGGATGACCGCCGGATCGTTGACCACCGCCCGGGCCAAAGCTACGCGCTGCTGCTCGCCGCCGGAGAGTTGCCCGGGTCGATGAGCCAGTCGTTCGGTCAAGCCCACCCGGTCCAGGATGTCGGCGGCACTGCTACGGGCGCTTTCCTGTGAGTCTCCCCGAATGAGCAGAGGCATCATCACGTTCTCTATGGCCGAAAACTCCCGTAACAGGTGATGGAACTGGAAGACGAAACCGATCCGGGCGTTGCGCACCGCAGCCAGGCCCGCTGGAGGGAGGTCATGATAGCTGACACCGCCCAAGCGGATATCACCGTCGGTGGGTCGATCGAGTGCGCCGAGTAAGTGGAGCAAGGTGCTCTTGCCCGCCCCGCTTTCACCAACGATGGCGACGAATTCCCCACGCTCGAGACTCAGGTCCACACCAGCGAGGATGGTCAGTGGCTGCCCGTCACCTCCGCGGAAGACCTTGGTGAGCCCAATGGCTTCGAGAACGGGCGGCATTACTCGTGGCGGATGGCGTCGACCGGAGCCAAACGGCCGGCCGAGCGGGACGGATAGATGGTGGCGATGACGGCCAAGAGGAGGCTGGCGACCACCACGATGGTCACGTCAAACGGCTCGATGTGAACCGGCAGGTGGTCTATCAGATAGATCTGCGGGTCGATCTTTATCCACTGCCACTTGTCGACCGCGCCCGCCACGAACAGGCCTCCGAGGAGCCCGAGCAGCACACCGACGAGACCTACCACAGCGCCCTGCGCCAGGAACACACGCCCGATAGAGGCACCGGTGAACCCCATGGTCCTGAGGATTCCGATTTCGCGCGTTTTCTCCGCCACGATCATGGTCAACGTTCCCACGATGTTGGATGCGGCCACGATCATGATGAAGAAGATGATGAGCCCCATCCCCAATTTCTCGAGTTTGAGGGCGCTGAACAGAGCGGCATTCTGGCGCTGCCAGTCGACGGACCGGTAGGGATACCCCAGCGCTTCCTCCAGTCGTTCACCGACCAGTTGGGATTTCCAGGGGTCGTCGACCCGCACGTTGATGGCCGACACGGCGTCACCGAGGCCGGCAAACGCCTGGGCGTCGGGTCGCGACATCACCACGAGCTTGTTGTCATACTGGTACATGCCGGTGTTGATGATACCGGCTACCTCGAAGAACCAGTAGTCCGCCTGGGGCACGCCGGTGGCGGCGCTGACCTTGGGCTTGGGGGAAACGAGAGAGATACGGTCACCGGGGAAGACGGCCAGTCGATCGGCCAAGCGGTGGCCCAGCAGGATGCTCCCCTGAACATCTTCACGGGTGGGGGTGAACTCGAGTGAGCCTCGGGTCACCGATTGCGCCAGGTCGGTTACACCCCAGTCCTGGCCATCGGCCTCGAGGCTCTGGATCATGACCCCCTCTGCGAAGTCTGCCCCAGCGGTGATCACCGATTCGGTCAGTACTTCGGGCGCCACCGCCACTACGTCCGGGTCCTGGCGAATGACCTCGATCGCTTCCCGCCAGTCGTCGACCCTGAGGCCCACGCCGAAAGTAAGAATACGGAGATGGGGGCTGCCGATCAGGATTCGATCGCGGAGATCGTTGGTGAGGCCGTTCATTACGCCGAGCACCACGATGAGCGGCATGACGCCAACCGCCACACCACCGATTGCGATGAAGGTGGCTAGTGAAGCCAGCCATGAGGAGCGCTTGCTCCGCAAGTAGCGCATGGCTACCCGAAGCTCCAGCCCGGTGGGCAGCCCGAAGCGTCCGCGGACTCCAGAGGGCGCGGCGTTCATTCGGCCTCCGGCCGCATGGTCGGAAACAGGATGACGTCGCGGATGGAGGGCGAATTGGTCAGCACCATGACCAGGCGATCCACGCCCAGGCCCAATCCGCCGGCCGGGGGCATGCCATACTCCATTGCGCGGATGTAGTCGGCGTCGAAGGCGTGCGCTTCTGTGTCTCCCGATTCGCGGGCGGTTGCCTGGCTCTCGAACCGGGCTCGTTGGTCATCCGGATCGTTCAGCTCGCTAAAGGCGTTGGCCAGTTCCTTGCCATTGACGAACAACTCGAATCGTTCCACCAACGCCGGATCGTCGCGGTGAATCTTTGCCAGGGGCGACAACTCGCGGGGGTAATCGATGATGAATGTCGGCTGCACCAGAGTCGGCTCGACGAACGTCTTGAACACCTCGTCCAACAACTTCCCACCGGTAAGCTCGTCCAGATCCTCCGGAGGTTCCCTGGTG
>JBDHMR010000116.1:0-5602 GCA_039656035.1 Gemmatimonadota bacterium | reverse complement strand
CGGTTCTGGGGCACGGACTTTCATGGCGAGTGGCAGGGACATCGTCAGCTCGAGGCGTTCGAACACGCCGTCGAGTCGCTGGGGAGCCGGGTCACGGCCGATATTGAGGACGGTTGTGCGGATACCTACTACCAACTGCACATTCTGGCGTCAGACCTCCCCGCTGTGGGTCACGCCAGCTATCGTCTCCAAGCCTCGTCTGGTACTCGCCGGGCGGTGGCTCAGGGATCGGTCCGGGCCGGGGCGGACTGGGTGGAAAACGACCTGGTCAGGGTCCAGCTCCTTCCCGACGGCACCTTCGACCTTCAGGACAAGACCGGCGGTGTACTCTACCCAGGCCTCAATCGCCTGGTAGACGAAGCCGACGTCGGCGACGAGTATGATTTCGCGCCAAGTGTGTTGCCTGAGATCCTCACCAGCGACGGTTTGACGGGCCGGGTCCGCCTGGTGGTCGAGTCTCCCTGGCTTGCCCGGTTGGAACTGAGGGCGGTTTGGAGCCTACCGGAATCGATCCTGCCCGATCGGGACACCCGCTCGCCCACCGTGGCCGATAACGCCATCTGTCTTCGACTCACCGTGCGGCACGGCAGCCCGACGGTAGAGGTGGATCTGATCATCGAGAACCGGGTGCGGGACCACCGTCTGCGTGCGGCGTTACCCACGGGCATCATCAGCGAAACGGTATTGTCCGACGGCCACTTCATGCTGTCGGACAGGCCCGTGATCCAACCCGAGAGACCGGAGTGGGTGCAGCCGCCGAGTGGCACCTGGCCGCAGCAGGACTTCAGTCTAATCCAGGACGGCTCCAAAGGCCTGGTCATTTTCAACCGGGGGTTGCCCGAAATTCAGGCGACGCCGGACGCCGCGGGGGCCGTGACAGTGTGGCTTACCCTGCTCAGGGCAGTGGGGTGGTTGTCGCGCGACGATTTCGCCACGCGAAAGCACGCCAACGCCGGTCCCATGGTCCCCACACCAGAGGCTCAGTGCTTGGGCCCACAGCACTTCCGCTACGCGGTCGCCGCGTTCACCGGTCCGGCCGTCGAGGCAGGAGTCCCCCGGTTGAGTAGCGCATACCACGTTCCCGTCCCCGCGGTTCAGGGCGTGGCCGACGGGCAGGTACCTGGTGGTGATGGATTCCTCGAAGTTGACTCCGTCAACACCAGAGTTACGGCGATCAAGAAGCACGACCACCGGGAGTCACTGGTGGTTCGGTTGTACAACATGACGGACTCCCCGGTCGAAGAGACTCTCACGGTGGGACGCGCTATCGTCGAGGCCTGGCGTATCGATTTGCTTGAAGAACGGATCGAGCCGGTACCCAATTCTGGAAACCGGCTCGTGATCGATTTGCGTGGTCATGAGATAGTGACCCTCGAGTTGGCGCTCGAGAGTCACGCCTGATGCCTATCACTGCACCCGGTAGCGCCAGTTCACGATTCCCTCGACGATCCCTTGAGCCGCAAAATCGAAGCGGCCCTTGGGCTCGAGCGCAGGGATGGCCACATCGGACGATGCCAGTACCGCGCCGTCCCCACCGATAAACTCGAACACCAGGTTGATCGGCGCTGAAGGCTTGGTGCGGCCGAAGGCCACGCCGGTTATGGTCATGAGCCCGGGCGAATCCTGAATGTTCAGACTGTCGATGGTTATCGGCAGGGCGTCGAGCTGACTGGTGGCGTCGCGGGCCTTGTTGTTCTGTTGATAGACGTAGCCTTGCACCAGAAATTGGTATGACAACTCGTGCAGCGGTTCGCGGCCGATGGATCGCTCGGCTACCTCGACCAGTTCGGGACCGGCCTTCATGTTGTTGTACGCCAATCCCAGATTGATCATGGCCATTCGGTTGCTGGGTTCGGCTTCCAGAGCGCCTGTGAAATCCGCGGCCGCGGCCTGGTAATCCTTGTCCACGTACTTGTTCACGCCACGGTTGACGAGAAACCGTGCCGAGGTCGTGTCCATTGTCGCACCGCCGCTACCCAGGCCCGCCATTACCGCCTGGGCGCTGTCCATCTGTCCCATCGCCTGAAACACAGTGGCGATGTTTCGCTTGATCATCTGATTGTCGGGCTTGGCAACTTCCAGCACCCGGAATGCCACCAACGCTTCGGGGTAACGCTCACCTTTGAAATACGTGCGAGCAATCTGGGATTGCGCCGCCCGCAGCGACACCGTGTCGTCCTTGGCAGCCGCCTCGTCGGCTACTATCTGGAGATACTTTACGGCGCTGTCCACCTCCCCCGTCTTGGCGTAGATCCTCGACAAGCGCCGCACCGCGTTGCGGCGAATCCGCGCGCCGGACTCCGTAGTGTCTTCGACGCTCAGGGCCGCGTTCAGATAGAACACCACGCTGTCCGGCTGCTCTGCCCCTTCCTGAATCGACGCCATGACGTAGTAGGCGTCCGCCTCACCCCGGTAGATCTGCAAGCCGGCCCGGTAGGTGGCGAGGGACGAATCGATCTGGGACCGCTGCATCTGCCCCAGTGCGTAGTTTCGGATGACGATCCACGTGTTGCGGCGAAGGGCAATGACCTCGGGAGCGCATTCCGGGGCCAGTGAAACGACCCGCGTGAACGAACTGTCGGCTCCCTCGACGTCTGCCAGATAGAGATACACCCGGCCCAGGATGTACCAGGCTCCCGGGTTGTCGTCCTGGTCCTCCTCGCTGATCGCTTCGGAGACGGTTCTTCGCGAGTCCTCCAACAGCCGGTCGCGGTTGGTCGAGTTCCTCATGGCAGTCTCGACATATACCGCCGCTCCCTTTACCCGAAAGTGGCCCGGCTTGATACCGCACTCAGGATCCTCGAACTGGAGCGGTTGAGCCTGGAGCACCTTCTCCTTGAGCTCGGGGGCGAATTCCTGTGCCGCAAGAGGCACCGCACAGATCATGGCGAACAGCATGAGACACGATTGTCGCATGGTTTCTCCGGAGGCCGTTAGTGGTGGGGGTGTGGCCTGGGGCCGTTCTTCCAAGGTACCGCCAGCAACGAACTCTGCAATACCGGGAGCTTCGGAGGCGCCTGGGGCGTTACCAGAGTGGAGGCGGGCGGCGCTGAGGCGGCGCTCAATTCTGCAATGAAGCCGACATGGAGGTGAATCGTGTCTACACCAGTGATCGAACCCACTAGTAGTGAAATAGCGCCGGATATAGCCGTGCTCACTCAGTCGATCAGCGACCTGATCGGCAGCGCTGCCCAGAGCGATCAAGTCGCTTTGGAAAACCGTCATGGCTCGCTGGCCATCAGCGCCCCGGTGTTTTTCCCCGGCGGAATCGGGCAAGGACGGCTCTGTGCCGAGGCGTTCTGCTATCGGGGGCGGGTGCGCATCGACGTCTGTCTGGCGCACAACCGGGTATTTGCCAGGTCCGACGGCTCCCCATCAGACCGGCGGCTGTACCTCAACGATTTCGTGGCCTCTACCACCCTGGACGCCGACCAGGAGGACGTGCCCGACGCTTTCGTGCAGCACGTTCTGGATGGAGTGGCTCGGGCCCGAGCCGCCGTTCGGAGGCACAACGCCGATCCTGGCGCCTACTGGCAGGAGATCCTGGTGGCTGAGGCCGGCTGACCGGCACCCGGGCAATCGGGCGACTCGTGGAACCGCCCGTGAGGTGGCTGTGTTCCACTTGCGGGCGCACAAGAGCCCACCCCGGGCCCGGCTGAAGGAACCTCCGTGCCCCGGTGTCCTAATAGCAGGGCTCGTCGACTGGAGGCAACAGGCCGGTGAAAAATCCGAAACACGGTCAGCGGGCCTTCGAGGAATTCCTCGGTGAGCACCTCGATGCGCTATACCGGACGGCGCTCAGATTGTGCTCCGGCCGTGAAGCCGACGCGGAGGATCTGCTGCAGGACGCTTCGCTCAAGGCGTTTCAGGGTTTCGACCAATTGCGAGACCTGCAGGCTGGCCGGGCATGGATGCTGACGATTCTGACCCGAACGCATCTCAACCGGGTCCGATCCAGCCGGCGCCGGGCGGAAACCTTGCTGACGGACTACGATGACCACGCTTTCGAACAGGCAATAGCCGAATGGCGTCCGTTACCAACACCCGAGGACGTCGTGTTGTCACAGATGCAGCGTGACAGACTGATCGCGGCGGTGGACAACCTGGAACCCGAGCTGCGCGCCACGGTCATTCTGGCCGATCTGGAGGAACTCCCTCAGCGAGAGGTAGCGACGATGTTGAGCATCCCTGAAGGAACTGTGGCATCCCGGCTGTTCCGCGCGCGGCGCAAGCTGCGAGCGGTGCTGGATGCGCCGGCCGGATCCGTTCGGGGACGGAGGGCAGGATGAGCATGCCTTGTGGCAGGGCCCGCCGGCTCCTGTGGCCCGATGATCGGCCGCATGCAGTGACCGGCGATCTGGCTCAGGCCCACGATCACCTGGAAGGCTGCCCGTCGTGCCAGGCATTCCTGGCGGACATGGCCACTCTACGCCGCCAGACGCGCGATGCTGCGCCGCACGCGCCCGCCCCCATCGAAGTGCGCAACCGCCTATACGCCTCGATCGCTCGAGCACGCACTGCCACGCCCAACTCCGGAAATTCCCGCGGCCTCAACACCCGCACATTGTCGTTCGCCGCCGCCGTCATTGCCCTGGCCGCCGCCGCTTCCTGGGCAATGCTGGACGCGCGTCGCAGCAGCCCCGACACCTTCGCCGACCTGGCCCACGAGCACTCCCTGGCGCTCGGCGGTGGCGGTATCGCCTCGGCCGATCCCGACTCTGTCTCGGACTGGCTATCGTCGCGGGTACCATTCGCGGCCCGAGTGCCGTCGTTCGAGAACGCCACCCTCGAGGGAGCCCACCTGTGCATGAGCCAGTGCCGGCAAGGCGTCGTCATGGAATACCAGGTCGGGGCCGGCATGGTGTCCTACTACGTCATGCCCGCCGATGTCGCAGAGGATGAGATCACGGCGCTCGATGAGCTCAACACGGCTGCCCGATCCGGATACCGCATTGCCTCTTGGGCCGAGCCTGGACTGCTCCACGTCATGGTCGGCAACGTTCCCGAATCCGTCATCACCAATCTGGCCGTAAGCTGCCGCAAGCAATTTCAGACCGACCGGCCCGACGGCGTCGCCACGGTGGAACTATGACCGGCCTACCGGACTTCACCTGACAACCAGGATTTCTCACCACTGTTACCCCCACAAAAAGGAGTACCGATGTTGAAGCGCATTCTCGCAGGCCTGACGGCCCTCGTACTCATGGCGATCGTCATCCCCGCCTCGGCACAGGCGCAGATGGAAGCCCCGAAGTATGAGGTCCAAACCATCAGCGGTACGGTTGTCGATCTGTCCTGCAAGTTCGGCCACGGACTGTCCGGCGCCGACCACCGCATGTGCAGCCAGGTGTGTGCCGACAAGGGGATTCCCCTGGCCATCCTCAGCGACGATGGGAAGCTGTACCTCCCCATCACGGCCGCCATGCCCGGTTCCTCCTCCAACGATCAGTTGAAGGAATACGCCGAGCAGCAAGTGACCATTACCGGCCAGGTCTTCTCCGCGGGCGGCGCCAGCGCCATCCGGATCGACAAGATCAAGAAGTCGTGAGCACGGAGTCGAGAAGGGCCGGCTGGGGGAGTCTCCCCCGGCCGGTCCGCCTGC
>JBDHMR010000115.1:0-7212 GCA_039656035.1 Gemmatimonadota bacterium | reverse complement strand
GAGGAGTTGGAGCGATTACAGGCGCAAGGTGATATGCCGCAAGCCGGGCCGCTCGCGGCGGAAGCACGGGATCTGGCCCGACGGTTGGAGGCGGGCAGGCTCGACCGGGAGACCGTCCGGCGGCAGGAACGTCTCTTCCGGCGGCTTCTCGACCAGGGCCGAACCCTCCAGGGTCAGGAAGAGGACCAGGAACAGGAGCGGAAGAGCCGGACCCCGGAGGCGCAAGACGCGGCACTCCCCCCAGCGCTTCGGGCTCAACTGCAGGGGAGCGCCGACCGACTCCGGCTTCCGTCATGGGATGAGCTGCAACGGTTCTCCCCTGAGGAACGTCGGTTGGTTGTTGAATACTCGGTTGGTTGTTGAATACTTTCGTCGACTGACAGATGCCGGCACCGAGTAGAGAACGGTTTTCCGTGCGGCTCGTCGTCCTGATTGCCGCCTCGATGTTGGCGACGGCCATTACCGCGTCCAGCGTTGACGCTCAACGTCTTGGTGTGGCCCGAGCCTTCGATCTCGAGCGGCGCGGCAGCTACGCGGACGCGGTCATAGCCTACGGCAAGGTGTTGGCCGACAATCCTGACGATGTCACCGCCCTCCTCGGCATGGAGCGGTCTTTGACCCCGCTTGGCCGGATTCCGGAAATCCTTCCACTGGTTCGCAACGCGCTGGTCCAGGACTCGACCACCGGAGCCATTTACGCCATCGGCGTCAGAACCTGGGCGCAACTCGATCAGCCGGACAGCCTGGAAGCGCTGGTCGTTCGCTGGGCCGCCCAACATCCCGACGAGGAAACACCGTATCGGGAATGGGGCAGGGCGTTGTTGCGGGGACAGCGGCGCGACGCCGCCTGGGAGGCGTATCTTCGCGGTCGGTCCGCTCTGGGTGACCCGTCGGCCCTGGCTGCGGAAATGGCGCTCCTGGCCACGAGCGAGAATGACCACGTGGCGGCGGCGCGCGAGTGGGCGCTTGCAGCTCACCGCCTCCCCGGGTACCGGGCCTCGGCGCTCAACAGCCTGGGGCAGACACCTGAGGACGAGCGCGAGGCTGTGTTGCGCCAGCTCCATCAAGACACCCTCATCGTTGCCCGCCGGCTCGAGGCGGAACTTCGCGCTCACTGGGGCGACCCGGTTGCTGGTTATGCCCTGTTCGTGACGACGCTGCCCGACGATCCCGTACAAGCCATACAGACCATCCGGCAATTTCTGGAACAACTACGCAGCCAACGGTCGCCCGCGGTACGGCGCGTACAAGGGATGGCCTACGAAAGCATCGCCGACCGGTCCACTGGGCCCCAGGCATCACGCATGCGGTTGGAGTCAGCCAGGGCCTATGCCGAGGGTGGCGACCAGGAATCAGCCCGCCGCATGCTGGCAAGGTTGGCGGGCGACCCGCGGGCACCGGCCGACTTGGTAGCGGGGGCCACCGCAACTCTGATCGACGTACTAGTCGCCGAGGGGAGTGTCGAGGATGCCGAGCGCAGGCTGGAAGAGTTCGAAGCAGGCCTGAGTGGTGAGGAACGGCTCGCCCTGCGGCGAACCGTTGCCTGGGGTTGGGTCCACCAGGGAGACCTCGATCGAGCCGGCCGCCTCGTGGCCAGCGATAGTCAGGGGGCTGGCCCCTACGCCGGCACCCGCGAAGAGGCCGTGGCACGAACCACTTTGCTGGCCTTGTTGCAACCCATCGAGGCGGACACGCTCCAAGCGTTGGGTGAGGGACTGATGATTCTGCACCGGGGCGACACCCTCACCGCCATGGCACAACTCGCCGGCGTCGCCGAGAGTTTGCCCGATGCCGGCGGAGGCGCTGAGTTGTATCTCCTCATTGGAAAGACCGCACTCGCCAACGGAGACGCGTCTCAGGGAGAGGAGTGGCTGCGGAAGGCGGCAGCGGGTGGCACTCCGGCAACCGCCCCCGCTGCCGAACTGGAACTCGGACGCCTGCTGCTGAGGCTCGGCCGGAGGCAAGAGGCCGTCGATACCCTGGAACACATGATTCTGTCATACGGGGGGAGCGCCTTGGTACCCCAGGCACGGCGTCTGCTCGATCAGGCGCGTGGCGGGGTACCGAGCATATGAGGCGGCGCTCGTTCATCAGGCAATCAGGCGCGGCTCTCGCGGCCGTCTCGCCCCTGGGGTTGGTTGCCGCGCGTTACCTCGGTGAGGCGGGCCCGTGGCTCTTGGTGCCCATGGACGACACTCAGGACGATCACCTCAAGGCATACGGAGTCACCTTTCGGGCTCTCGAGCGTGGCGTCAAGTGCGAGTGGTTCCTCAATTATCGTGACGGCTCGTTTCTCATTCCCGCAGACGACGCTACCGTGCGCGACGCCCAACTGTCCGGAGTGACCACCGATTCGGTGAGCGACAGCGCCCTCATCAGCATCCGGGGCGAAATCGCCGGTGCCAACATGGAAGCCGTGCCGCTGGAGAAGGCGCCCGAAGTGGCCGTGTACGCGCCACCGGACGCCGCCCCCTGGGACGACGCGGTCACCATGGCGTTGCAGTACGCCGGTATTCGTTTCCAGACAGTGTGGGACGCTGACGTACTCGGGGCAGGGCTGGGAGAATACGATTGGCTCCATCTCCACCACGAAGATTTCACGGGCCAGTATTCCAAGTTCTTTCTAAACTATTCCGGCACGGCATGGCTCAACTCCATGGTAGCTCAAAATGAATCGATGGCCCGACGGTTGGGGCAGCCCAACGTACCCGCACTCAAGTTGGCGGTTGCAGAGAACATTCGCCGGTTCGTCATGGACGGTGGGTTCATGTTCGCCATGTGTACCGCCACGGAGACGCTCGATTTGGCGCTGGCCGGAGCGGACGTCGACCTGGCCGCCAGCTACGCCGACGGCGATCCCATCGATCCCAATGCCGCATCCAAGATGAACTGGGACCGGTCCCTGGCGTTCGAGAACGCGGACCTGGTGCTGAGTCCCACGGTTCCGCAATTCTCCAACATCGACGGCCATCAGGTCAACGCACCGGCACGGCGTCAATCCTTGGGATCGTTCACCCTCTTCAGCTTCAGCGCCAAGATCGACCCAGTGGCTTCCATGTTGGTGCAGAACCACCGCGAGGTCATTCCCGATTTCTATGGTCTGACGACGTCGTTCACCCGGGGGACGCTCAAGCCCGGGGTTACCATCCTCGCTGACGAACCAGGCGCTCATTGGGTGAAGTACATCCACGGCGAAGCCGGAAAAGGGACCTACACGTTCTTCGGTGGGCACGATCCGGAAGACCCACAACATCAGATTGGCGACGCGCCAACCGACTTGTCGCTCCATCCGCACTCACCGGGCTACCGGCTCATCCTCAACAACGTGCTGTTCCCGGCGGCCAAGAAGAAAGAACTGAAAACATGATGACAGCGGGAGCAGGACCGTGAACCGCTGACCGTCTCGCCATTGCCCGATTACCTTGCCAAGATGGATACTTCCAGCGGGTCCGGCGAGCGGATCCTCCCTGATGTTGCCGCCTTTCTCGCCGCCGAGATCGCCGGTGCGGGTGGTCGTGAGGTGTGTTTCGTCGCCAAGGTAGACGATGATGGCCGGATCACTCAGGCGAGGACGGTGGCACGCGGTACTCCCGACATGGTGTTGGCGCTTCCCGGGGTCGCTGACTCAGGCGAAATGTTGCTCCACAACCATCCTGGTGGCCCGTTGGAGCCGTCGGTAGCGGACCTGAGCATCGCCGCCACTCTGCACGACTCGGGCATCGGATTCGGCATCATCGATAATGAGGCCGGACACTTGTACGTGGTCACCGAGGTGCCCCGTGCCAAGGTCCTGGTACCGCTCGACCCCTACACTGTGGTCGAGACGCTGGGCGAAGATGGCCCCATCGGAAAAGTGCTGGGGCACTACGAGGACCGGCCCAGCCAGCGCGACATGAGCGCCTACGTTACCGACGCGTACAATGATGGTGGCGTGCAGGTGCTCGAGGCGGGCACCGGCGTGGGAAAATCGTTCGCCTACCTGGTGCCCGCCCTCGCCTGGGCCAGGCTGAATGGCGAACGGACGGTAGTCTCGACCAACACGATCAACCTCCAGGAACAGCTCGTTGGCAAGGATCTCCCTCTCTTGCGCACCGCATTGTCGGACGGGGAGTACACTCCCAGTTTCGCCATGCTCAAGGGGTGGCGCAACTATCTGTGCCTGGCTCGTCTGGAACAGGCTGGTGGCGGGCAGCAGACGTTACTCGAGGAAGGCCGCCACGATGAGCTGATGGTGTTGATGGAGTGGGCCGGGCGGACCGGGGACGGATCGCTCAGTGATCTTCCGGTGGCTCCATCGCCCGACGTGTGGGAGGAGGTCAGTGCCGAGTCGGATTTGTGTCCCCGCCTCAAGTGCCGCCACTTCGACAAGTGCTTTCTTTTTCGGGCTCGCCGCCGTGCCGCTGAAGCCGACATAGTGGTGGTCAACCATCACCTTCTCGCGTCCGACCTTGCCGTGCGCCAGGCGCAGGACAACTGGCAGGACGCCGCGGTTCTGCCGCCGTACCGGCGATTGATCCTCGATGAAGCGCACCACCTCGAGGACGTCGCCGCCGGCCACCTGGGCGTTCACGTCACCAGCCGCGGCGTTGTTCGGTTGCTGTCCCGCCTGGAGCGGAACGGGCGGGGCCTGGTCCCCACACTGGCCCAGGAGCTGGTGTTACAGGATGACCTGCTTGGGCGGGCCAGCCTAGATCTGGTGCGCGAACGGTTGCAGCCGGCGCTCATCAGAGCGCGGCAGGCGTCGGAGGGGCTGTTCCAGAGGTTGTTCGATCGGATCGAACAGGAATCGGGCAACACTCTCCGGCTCACCGATGAGTTTGCTACGGAGCCGGTGTGGGACGAGGGTCTGACGGCTGATCTCGATGGAGCCATCACTTCGTTCAGGCACATCCGGGACCACGTCGAAACCGTCGCCGACCGGCTGCTCGAAGCCGAGCCGAGTGAACGGCGTCAACAACTGATACAGGAACTCCGTGGTGTTATCCGCCGTTTGGAGAGTATTACCGATGGGCTCAACCGAACCCTGCGACCGGCATCGGGCGGTCCAGCAACTGTGCGTTGGTTGGCACAGGCCGGGAAGCGGGGGACGCACGTGCGGATGTCGGCTGTGCCTCTGGACTTGGCGCCACTGCTGCGCGATCTGATCTTCGACCGGCTCGAAACGGTAGCTCTCACCAGTGCCACGTTGGCCGCGAGCGGTGATTTCGGATTTCTCGAGTCGCGCCTGGGGTTGGACCAGCCGCCCTCGCCTGTCACGGTACGGGAGATCTTTCCTTCACCGTTCGACTATCGTGAGCAATGCCTTTTCGGCGTGCCGGACGACATGCCCGATCCGCGTGAGGATCAGGCGGCTCATGACCAGGCGGTGTGCCGTGTCGTGGTGGATCTGGCCCATGCGTCGGGTGGCGGCATATTTGTGTTGTTCACCAGCCACGCGGCGCTGCGCCGCGTGGCACTGGCGGTGCGCAACCAGTTGGGAACACGCTGGCCACTCCTGGTGCAGGGGGAAGCGCCGCGAGAGACGCTCCTCAAGCGTTTCCGCGACACCGGCAACGGTATTCTCTTCGGTACGGACTCCTTCTGGGAGGGGGTCGATGTCCCCGGGAACGCGCTGCGGGCGTTGGTGCTGACGAAGCTGCCGTTCAAGGTTCCCAGCGAGCCGGTTACCGCGGCTCGCCTGGAAAGATTGGCCGAACAGGATATCGACGGGTTCATGCACTACCTCTTGCCGCACGCCGCCCTCAAATTGAAGCAGGGATTCGGCCGGTTGATCCGCTCCCGCCGAGACGTTGGCGTTGTCTTGTTGCTCGATCCGCGGGTAAACCGGAAGCGGTACGGCCCATTGATGCTCGAGAGCCTCCCCTCCGCTGATCGAGCCACTGGGTCATGGTCCGATATCCTGAGTCGGTGCGAGGATTTCTTTGCCCGGCACGGCTTGGGTGAAGCCTGGCCCGGCGCCGCGGAACACGACACGGGTGCTCCGGTGTCTACGTAGGACAGGATATGACGCACCTTGCCGATCGATTCGAGACCTCTTGCCGGTGCCGGTGGCCGAACTGCCCGGCGCCGAGCGCCGCGTGGGTGAATCAATGAGCGTACCATTTGAAGCGACGCGTTGACTACGCACATTTCTCCCGCCGGAGCCCTGTGGCCGTCGGCCTCAGCGCCTTGGCTCACGGAGCTCTTGCGTTTGCGCTGATCGTTCTGTTTCGCAGGTCCCCCATAGCTGACACCGTCACTCGCCTGATCGTCCTTGCAGACCCGGAACAGCCGGAAGAACATCCAATGGTCCTCAGCCCTCCCGCGCCGGCGGTCCAGGGATTACCTGCCGAACTGGACCTGAGCGTAGTGCCTCGCGTCGTCGAGCGTCGGGGTGCCAGGGCCGCTACAGTGGCGCTACGCGGCGGGGGCCGGTTACCCGGTGGTGGCGGAGGAGCCGGTGAGCTGGCGCCTAGTTATGAGACCGGGCACCTGTGGGTGGCGCCGCTCCCGCTTACGCCTGAAGAAATTGCCAGTCGTCTCGAATACTTTGCCGCTCTCAGCGGCATTGGCGAGGGCCTCGGCGACGGCGAGGGTGTCGCTGGCGGCATTCACGGCGAGCTGATAGACAGCGCCGTCACCGCTATTGTGCAGTCCTACCTCGACTCGGTCGCTGCGGAACCCGGTGCCCAATTCCAGGGTCTCCCGTCCTGGGCCACTGAAATTGCCGGTACCGACTTCGGTATCGACCAGAACTGGATTTATTTCGCCGGCCTCAAGATTCCAGCGGCCGTTCTGGCGTTGCTCCCCCTGCCACAAGACGCCGGGAACTACTTTCGCGACAAGAACTACGAATACCTCATGGAAGTCCGGCGGGAGATCTACTATTCAGCGTGGATGGCTGATACCAGAGAGGAGTTCAAGGAAAACGTTCGCAAACTCCGTGAACGGAAGCAGCACGATCGGGATATGGCTCGTAACCAGCGAGTGACCCCGGTGCTGGTCGAGGATTCGACCGAGTCGTCGAGCGAAGGGGATCGGGAATCAGGGAGGTAGCACTCGGAAATTGGAAACTGGAAATTGGTAAGGGGCACGCACCAGTATCCGATTTCCATTTTCCATCACTCCTGGGGAGTGTCCGGCGGACCAAACGTGCCGTCGAGGTCCATGACTGCCGCTGTCGGCCCGAAATCTTCGCGCGACACCCGGCGCATCAAGAGCACCGCCGCGCCG
>JBDHMR010000114.1:0-6419 GCA_039656035.1 Gemmatimonadota bacterium | reverse complement strand
GTCCGTGGTGACGATGGCTCTCAGGAAGTGTTGTAGACCCGACGTGATGCGCACCGGTTCGACTGCCGTCACCGGAACCGATTGTCGGAAGGGTAGAGCATGTCCGGTCATCTTTCGCAGAGCGGGCCGGACGAACAATTCGAACGTGACCATGGCGCTCACCGGGTTGCCTGGGAGCCCGATCCACGGCGTCTCTCCCACGTGTCCGAAGCCGACTGGGGCGCCGGGGCGCATGCGCAGCCGCCAGAAATCGATCGAGCCCCCCATCGTCTGTAATACCTGGCGCACGTAGTCGTGTTCTCCGACGCTGATCCCCGCGCTGGTGACGAGGATGTCACAGTCGGCTCCCCGTTCGAAATGCTGCTGCAAACTTTCCGGCGTGTCGGCCGCGATGCCGAGGTCGACCGGTTCGCCGCCGGCCTCGTGCGCCAGCGCTCGGAGCGTGTGACTGTTTGAGCTGGCGATTTTTCTGCCGCTCAGAATCTCTTCCGGTTGGTCGATACCGGCTATCTCGTCGCCGCTCCCCAGAATGCCGACCCTCGGAGCCCGGTAGATCAATGGATTGCCTACGGCCATCGAGGCCAGAACGCCAAGGTGAGCAGCGGTGAGTTGGGTGCCGGCTGTGAGCACGGTGTCGCCCTGGCGGATGTCCTCGCCGGCGTGGCGGATGTTGCGGCCCGCGTCGCGGTCGTCCGTCACGGCGACTACCGGGTCGCCCATGTCTGTGTCTTCCTGCCGAATTACCGTATCGGCACCATCTGGGACCGGTCGGTGACCCGGTGAAGATCCGGGCGCAATTGCCCTTGGTTATCGCCTTGGTGGGAAACCGGCCGGCCGGGAGTTGCTCGACGATTTCAAGGGTCACCGGATTCGACGACGTCGCACCGACCACGTCCTGTCGACGGACGGCGTACCCGTCCATGGCGGAGTTGCTGTGCGGGGGGATGTCGAGCGGACTCACCACGTCCCTTGCCAGGACGCGGCGGAGGGCGTCGTCCAGATGGACTCTGAGCGCTGGCTGTAGTTCGACGTGTTCGAGGATGTGTCGTGCGGCTTCGGCGGCGGAAATCGGAGTCAAGGACCCAGAACTTTCGCGCCGTCCCAGGCGATGTTGGCCAGCAGTTGCAACCACATGGTGTCGCGGAACCGGAGCACGGTGCAATCGGCCTTGAGCGTGTCGTCGTCGGTCACGATGGCAATCCAGTTGCCGGCCGTGTCGGAGGCGGCGTCGTACATCGGCGTGTCGGACACTTCCCGGCGGAACACCTCGATCTTGGGGAGCGGGTGGGCCGAGAACCCTTCGGCAATGATCAGGTCGGCGCCCTGCATGTATTGCTTGGCCAGGGTGATCGGATCGGTATCGTCGGCCACCCGCTCGAACAGGCCCCGCACGTCCGGCGAGGCGATCAACACCCGGTCGGCTTTGCCTTCGTGGAAATACTTGTAGGTGTCGGTGCCCGGAGTGTCGACGCTGACGGGGTGGCTGGCGTGTTTCATTGCCATGACCCGGTGGCCGCGCCGCACGTACTCGGCCGCCATGGCGACGGCCAAGGTGGTCTTGCCCGAGTTTTTCTTGCCGATTACCGAGATGATTCTTGTTGCCGCCACAGTTCGTCCGCCCGCTTGAGGTCTTCTTTGGTGTTCACGTTGAAGAACATGACCTCCGGATCGCCGAAGCCGGCCACGTCCTCCAGAGGGAGGATACAGGTCTTGACCGTATCATGGAAGGCGATGGCCCGCAGGTCGTCCCGGTCGATGGCTTCCTCCATCGGGATCCTGCACGCCGGGCCGTAAGCGGCGCACAGTGGCTCTACCCCGCGTCGTCCCTCGCTCGCCGGGAGCACGGCGTCCCACAGCTCCACCTGAGCCGCCAAGTGCGCGATGAATCCGGCCGGCACGAACGGCATGTCCCAGGCTACGCAGACCACAGGAGCCGGGCCTTCCACCACGGCCGTGTGAAGTCCCCCCAAGGCGCCAACTCCCTGACGGATGTCGGAGAATACTTGCAGGCCCGGATGCCACTCGGCGGCATCCGGGTCATTGGCGATCAGTACGGGATCGGAGCCGAGAGCTTCGCGAAAGGTGCTGACCAGGGCGTCCAGGAGGCGCACCCCGCCGACCGAGGCCAGGCCCTTGGCGCCTCCACCGAACCGCCGGGCACCCCCGCCGGCGAGAATGGCGCCGCGGGGATATTGGTGTTCGGGCCGGTTCCGATCAGTAGCGTCGGCCGCGGCTCTTCTCCAGCACTATTTCGAAACCGATCAGGAAAGTGAAGAAGTGTTTGTAGGCTGCCTCGGTGGGCGGCCGGAGGCCGGCCCGAGCCGACGGGCCGGTAACCGCGTCATAGCCGATGATGTTGTCTCTAACCGCGAGGCGCAGTTGATAGCCACCCCGCTTCGTGCCGGCTGTGAAGCCCAGTCCGAGGACTGCAGCGGGGCTCACGCTGCGGGTATCATCGTCGGGGTAGATCACCACCACGCCGCTGCCCGTCTGGCCGCTCATGGCAATTGAACTGCGATTGATGAGAGCCAGGCCCCCGGCGGCGCGCAGGTACGGGGAAATCGCCCCGCGCGAATTGAAGCGAAACAAGGCGCCAACCGTGGCGAGAACGGTGGCGGTTGATCGCGACTTGCTGTCGATGCTGAGGCAGGTGGTGTTGACCGGCGGGCCACTGGGGCCAAAGGCGATGTTACACTCGTCCTCGTAGTTAGTGCCGAGAAAGAAGATTTCCCCCGAAAAGCCGAACGACTTCTTGGGGAAGTACATGCCGTAGAACATCAAACCCAGGCCACCATCGATCACCCGCGCGAGAGAGAGCGTGTCGGCGGGTGGGCCACCCAGTTGCAGAGGTTGGTTGGGAACCGACCACAGGGTGGTGGAGGACGTGAAAGTCCCGGCCACGCCAAACATGAGGCTGGGCTGCGACCCGGTGGGTCCCTCTTCCTGACCCTGAACCAGGGAAGGGCTCACAAACAGGGCCAAAGCCAGAATCGAAACCGATCGTTTCATTTCATCTCCCCATGGCCGGCGTGCGCCAGCCCACTTCCTTGAGACTTCTCGCCGGCATTTGCCCGCGATGTGCCCTTCGAGACGACCACGCGCCATGCTAGGCACACAGTTTCCTGTGCCAGCCGTTGCTTTCCAATATAGGTCCGCTAGACAGGTCCGCGACTCCCTGGTGGTTTCCGGCCCATTACTCGGGCCGGTGGTAGTCCGGCGTTCCGCTCGCGGCCCGCCCCACCAGCGTCATCCCCGACCGCTGGGCTATATCGCGGGCGATGGTTGACGGCACCGATGGAGTTGCCACATACGCCAGTCCGGCGCGATATGCCTTGAACGCCAATTCGGCGCTGATCCGGCCCGTCACCAGAAGTCCCAGGTCTGTGATCGAGCGTTGCTCCAACAAGGCCGATCCAATCACCTTGTCTACCGCGTTGTGCCGACCGATGTCTTCG
Organism: Gemmatimonadota bacterium; assembly: GCA_039656035.1. GTDB lineage: Bacteria > Gemmatimonadota > Gemmatimonadetes > Gemmatimonadales > GWC2-71-9 > N074bin45. The sequence goes on along the minus strand of JBDHMR010000114.1, from coordinate 2,964 downwards.
GCGTGACTCACCAGGTCGGTGCCGTCACTCAGTGCGGCTGCGTGGATGCCGCCGGTATCGCGATAGCGCTCCCCCCGCTGGAACAGTGACTTCAACAGGCTACGCAGTTGCTCTGGTTCCGGCGGAGTATCGTGCGTGCTGCGGCGTACCGTATCGGTGTCGGCCAGGAATGTGCTCACGGCACCACAGCCGGAGGCCAACACCTTGCGCCGCTCCTCGGCGGCTACGGCGCTGAGATTGGTTCCGGGAACCTCGGCCCAGAACCCTAGCTCGGTGGCGCAGGGTCGCAGCTGGACTTCGTCGAGGGAAGAGATGTATCCCTCGCCGTGTAGCCAGCCGATGGCCAGCTCCTCGAGGAGTTCGGGCGTGCACATCCACGTCACGGCCGGCGACCCGTTGATCTCGAGCCAGACGGCCACTTCCTCGACCACGGCGCCGCGGCCCATGCGGCCGCCCCGCTTACCGGGGCGCTTCGGCGTCGGTTGGTCCGGTACAGTCGGCATGGAGGGTGGCGTCTTCCGCCAGGCGAACGCGATCGAGTTGAACGTCCTCGGGCAATCGTCTCGCCAAACGAGGAAAAAAGTATGCCGCCATGGCTTCGCACGTGGGGAGAAGCTTGCCGTACGCGAATTCGGGCACAACCAGGTTGACGTGCTTACCGTCGAGGACGTCCATCACTTCTTGCTGAAGGATATCGTCCAGTACGCCGAGGTCCATGATGGTGCCGTCGGCGCCAAGGGGGCCGCTGACAGTGGCGCTGCAGCGATAGGTGTGTCCGTGGCCCGGCGCTGCGCCTAGCGCGCCGAACGCGGTGCGATTGTCCTCGTCGGACCAGTCGGGCTGGTGATAGCGATGGTGTGCCGAGAACGTCACCGTCCGGGTGAGCGATACGGACATCGTCAGAACGCCACTCCCAGGCCGGCTTGCAGCCACGGGGAGACTACCCATTGGCCGGCGCTGGCCGTGAAGGTGAAGGCGGGCGGGTAGCTCAGCTTCCAGAACTGGGCCCGGGCTTCGAGACGCAAATGAAACGTCTGCGACAGCATGACCCGCGTCCCCAGGGTCGGGGCCAGGTAGATCTTGTTGCCGAATACGAAATCGCCGGTATTGAGCGGCGAATCCTCACCGAGGGCCAAGCCGACTGAAGCCGAAAAATATGGCGCCAACCGTTTCCAGCTCTTGGCACCGGTAAGGTTGAATTGTGCCGTGAAGTCGAACATGAGCACTTGCTGCGGTATCGGGCCGATTGTTTCCAGGCTGGGGATAGAGTCCAAGTTGAACCTTACGATATTCCTCTCGAGATCCGCGACGTAGAATCCAAATCCCAGTTGGAAAGAACCGCCCAACGCGATGTCGAACCGGCCGCCGACCGTCAGGCCGTTGTGTGGACCCACCCCACGAGCTCCACCGCTGCCACCGAAATAGCCGACCAGGAAAGTGAGCGACTTGCTCTTGGTGATGTCCCGATAGGGCGATTCACTCGGCTCGTACCCGACCTGGGCCTGGCCGGCGGTGACCGCCGCGGCAAGGAGCACCCCGCTCAGAACGACACTTCGCATATGGTCTTATGACCCCCGTAAGTCCCGCCCCGTCATTTCCGGCGGCGGTTCGATGTTCAGTAATTGGAGCACAGTCGGCCCGATGTCACACAGCGCGCCGCCGGATCGTAGAGTATCGGCGCCGGCCCTGAGAGCCACCAGCGGCACGGGATTGGTCGTGTGTGCCGTGTGAGGTCCGCCCGTTATTGGATCGATCATCAACTCGCAATTGCCATGGTCTGCCGTGATCAAGACGCACGCGCCGGTGACTTCCGCACTCACCAGTACCCTGTCCAGGCATTGGTCCACCGTTTCCACCGCCGTAATGATGGCGGATTCGACCCCGGTGTGCCCGACCATGTCGGCGTTGGCGTAGTTGCACAAAATGAAATCGTGTTCCCGCGCTTCGATGGCCCGGCACAATCCGTCGGTGATTCCCACCGCACTCATCTCGGGGGCCAAGTCGTAGGTCGGGACGTCTCTGCGCGACGGCACCAGGTACCGCTCCTCGTTGGCCATCGGCGCCTCGTGCCCTCCGTTGAAAAAGTACGTTACGTGCGGGTACTTCTCCGTCTCCGCCGTTCGCAACTGTGACCGGCCCTCGTCGGCCAACATTTCCCCGACGATTCGCGCCATGGTAATCGGCGGCAACGCCTGCGGCACCGGAAAAGTCTGATCGTACTCGGTCATCGTTGCCAGGGACACCGCCGGACGGTCGGGAACGGGGAATTCGGCGAAGCCGTCCACTATCAGCGCCCTGACGATCTGCCGCATCCGGTCGCTCCGGAAATTGAAGCAAAATACGCCGTCGCCGTCCCTGATCGTGGCCATTGGAGCATCGTTGCCGTCGACCAGCACGATCGGCTCGATGAATTCGTCGGTCTTACCACGGTCGTAAGCTGCCTGCACTGCGGCCGGGGCATCCTTCTCCCGGACGCCGACCCCGTGCACCAGGGCCTGGTACGCCAGCTCGGTTCTGTCCCAGCGCTGGTCGCGGTCCATGGCATAGTAGCGCCCCGTGAGGCTGGCAATAAACCCGCGTCCTCCTGTGATTCGCTCCACGTCTCTCGTCAGGATCTCAACCACCTCACGTCCCGAGGTTGGCGGCGAGTCCCGGCCGTCGAGAAATCCGTGTATGGCGATGGCGCGAACGTCCTGCTGTGCCGCTACTTCGAGGCACGCCAGCAGGTGACGGTCGATGGCATGGACACCACCGAACCCCAGCAGGCCGAGCAGGTGGAGTGTGCCATCAGTGGCGGCCACGTGGTGGCACACTTCCAGGAAGGCCTCGTTGCTAAACCATTCGCCAGTGGCGATGGCGTCGTCGATCCGGACGATGTCCTGCGTCACCACCCGCCCTGCGCCCAGGTTCAGGTGCCCGACCTCACTGTTGCCCATCTGCCCGTCGGGCAAGCCGACCGCCCGC
>JBDHMR010000113.1:0-5661 GCA_039656035.1 Gemmatimonadota bacterium | reverse complement strand
TTTCCACGAAGCCATACCCGCTCTTCGTGCGTGTCGATGTGTTCCACTTCGTAGGCGATGGTGCCGGTATAGCACTGCAACAGGTTGGGATAGGCCTCCGCCAGCGTCCGGCCCGGGACGTAGATCCGCAGGGCCTTGGCCGGGACGGACTCCATCGCCGCGGGGGTGAGGTTCAGCTGCTCGAGGTCGAGTGAGGCGTCACCGTGCGGTTTGCTTCCCAGCGGGTCGAGGTGCGCCGCCAAATGACCGAAGCTGCGGAGAGCCCTGACGAGGGCCATGCCCGAAGCCACGTGGTACAACTGCGAGCTGGGGACCTCTGCGTCCACCACCAGTGGGATTGCTTGGCGATGCGCTTGCCGTTCTTCGACCGGGGCCGGGGCCACCGATAGTTCCGCCACTCCCATCGACTCGGCTACCCGCTCGTAGAAGCCTTCCTCACCTTGGAGGAGCTGGTCCATGGTGCGGAGGAACTCTCCCGACTGCGCTCCCTGAATGATGCGGTGATCGTATGTGCTGGTGACCGTCATCACTTTGCTGACGCCCAACTCTCGCTGCGCATCCGCTGCCATATCCTGAAAGCCCACCGGATAGCCGATGGCTCCTACGGCGATGATACTTCCCTGGCCGGCCATCAATCGTGGTACCGAGGCCACCGTGCCGATGCCACCGGGATTCGTCAGGGTTATGGTGGCGCCCACGAAATCGTCGGGCATCAGTTTGTTGGTTCGAGCCTTCTCGACCAGCGCTTCGTAGGCCGCGTGAAACGCGCCGAAGTCCATCGGCTCGGTGTCGCGGATGACGGGTACCACCAACCCGCGGCTACCGTCGCGCCGTTGCATGTCGACCGCCAATCCCAGGTCGATGGTCGGTGGAGCTACGCGATACGGCTTGCCGTCGACCATGGCGAGGGTGTTGCCCATCACGGGATGAGCCCGGGCCGCCTCTACCAGCGCCATGCCGATCAGGTGAGTGAAGGAGATCTTTGTGTTACGGCCCGCGGCGGCGAGTTTCTGGTTCAGTTCACGGCGGCGGGCGTCGAGGTTGGCTACTCGCAACTCGCGAAAACTCGTCGCGGTAGGGACCGTGAGGCTCTCGGCCATGTTGCCGACCAAGCGGGCCGCCGGTCCCTTGATGAGCGTGGCGTGTTCGGGCGGTTCGGCCGAACCACTCCCAGAAGGCGCCACCTCGGGCGCCGGAGTCTCCGGGCTGGGCTCCGGCGCTGCCGGCGGTATCTCTCCCACCACGCCGCTCTCGAACAACTGGCGCCACTCGGCGGGCACCGATGCGGGCTGTTTCAGGAACTCCTCGTAGAGCGCTTGCGCGAAGCCGGCATTGGCCGTTTCGAAAACGTTGGGATCCACGGCACACTCCACTAGGAACTGTCGGCATTCGGTCGAGGTGAGAACATAACGTTCTCGCCAGACGGTTGCACGGCAAGGAGTTGCCTCTGAGCCGGTGCCGTCGCACATTCCTGAGTAGACTTGCCCGCGGAGGGTAACTTGGTCACAGTGTTGATGGTTCCCGTTCACCCAAGCCTGAGCCGGCAGACAATCTGCCGGTACGCCCAGTGAGGTCATCCGACTAGTGTCCGTCCCGCCTCCTCCGGTCATCCCACGGCCCAGCGTCTGGTTTACCTGGCACGATTCCCTGATCGGGCAGGGGACCCGGGTCCTCGACATCGGGTCTGGTGAAGGACGCCACAGTCTGGCCGCCGCCGAGCGCGGGGCCGATGTCGTTGCTATCGATCGCGACACCGACCGGCTGGAGTCGGGACGCGCCACCGCGGAACAGCGTCACCTGAAGATCGACTGGCAGGCCGTCGACCTGGAAGGCGACTGGCCTGATCTCGGAACCTTCGACATGGTGCTGGTATTCAATTACCTCGACCGCGCCCGCTGGTCCAGAATCATCGACGCAGTAGCGCCCGGTGGCATGTTGATGGTCGAGACGTTTCTGGTGGCGCAACGCGACCTCGGTTGGGGTCCGGAGTCCGACGACCATCTGCTGCATCCGGGAGAACTCGCCCGCCTGGTTTCGCCGTTGGAGATCATTCATGGCCGGGAAGTGTTGGAACCAGTCGATTCGGAACGATGGCGAGCCGTCGCCAGTGTCGTCGCCCAGCGGCGGGCCGAGTAGTTCCGTGTCGCCGGGTACCTTGACCTACCGTGGCTGACTTCTCCAGCGGGCGCCGGGTGGCCATTGTGGACGGTGTGCGGACACCGTTCGCCAAGAGCGGAACCGTCCTCAAGGATGTGCCGGCCGTGGCGCTGGCTCGTCACGCGGCCAGGGAACTTCTTTATCGGACCGACATCGCCGGCACCGAGGTTGACGAAGTGGTGTTCGGCCAGGTCGTCCCCTCGGTGCTGACGCCCAACGTGGCCCGCGAAGTCAGTCTGCTGCCGCAGTTCCCCAAGACCATTCCTTCTTACACGCTGAACATGGCCTGCGCTTCGGCCGCCCAGGCGATAACCTCGGCGGCCGGCCAGATAGTTCTGAACCACGCGGACACCATCATCGCGGGGGGAGTCGAGTCCCTTTCTGACATCCCCATCCTCTACTCTCGCCGCTTGAGCGAGATCCTGGTGCAGGCTAGCAAGGCCAAGTCACTGGGACAGCGCATCAAGGCGTTTGCCGCCATACGGCCTCGCGACCTGGTGCCGGTGACGCCCGCCATCGCCGAGCCATCCACCGGTGAATCGATGGGACAATCGGCGGAGAAGATGGCCAAGGAGAACCATATCAGCCGGGAGGACCAGGACCGTGAGGCGCTGATGAGCCACCAGCGCGCCGCACACGGAACCGGGAGCGGTGTCCTGAGTCGTGAGATTGCCCCCTGGTTGGATGGCCGGGGCGGTCCCATCACCAGCGACAACGGCATCCGGGCGGACACTTCCCTGGAGGCGCTGGCCAAACTTCGGCCGGTGTTCGACCGGCGTTATGGCAGCGTCACGGCCGGAAACTCTTCGCCGCTTACCGACGGCGCCGCCGCGGTGCTGTTGATGGAATCGGACAAAGCGAAGGCCATGGGGTACCAGCCGCTGGCGCTAATCCGCAGCCATGCGGTCGCAGCGGTCGATCCTGGTTGGCAACTCCTGATGGGTCCCGCCTACGCCGTTCCGTTGGCCCTCGATCGGGCCGGCATAACCTGGCAGGATCTGGGTCTGGTGGAAATCCACGAGGCCTTCGCCGCCCAAGTGTTGTCGAACGAACAGGCCTGGGCCTCGCAGGCGTGGGCCGACAAACTCGGCCGCTCCGCGCCCGTGGGACAAGTGAACTGGGACATCACCAACGTGTACGGCGGTTCCATCGCCATCGGCCACCCGTTTGGCGCCACCGGCGCGCGGCTGGTTACCACGCTTGCCAACGAGATGCGGCGGCGGGACGTCCAGTTCGGACTCATTTCCATCTGCGCCCAAGGCGGAATGGGGTTCGCCATGGTACTGGAACGCGCCTGATGTCCATTTTCCGGATAGCCAACGAAGACGGCATTGCAGTCGTGACGATGGATCTCCCGGGCGAGCCGGTCAACAAGCTGAACGCCGACGGCAAGGCGGAATTCAGAAAAGTGTTTGCCGCGCTCGCCGAAGACAGCAACGTCAAGGCGATAGTGTTCCTCTCCGGCAAGCCCGACACCTTCATAGCAGGCGCGGACATCGAGGAGTTCACCCGGGTCAAGAACCGGGAGGAGGCAGAGGCACTGAGCCGGGACGGCCAGTCGATGCTCGATGACATTGCCGGTCTGTCCAAGCCGGTCGTGGCCGCCATACACGGTGCCTGCCTCGGTGGGGGACTCGAGTTTGCCCTGGCTTGTCACTACCGCGTTGCCACCAACCACGACAAGACGCAATTGGGACTCCCAGAGGTCCAGTTGGGATTGTTGCCCGGGGCCGGCGGCTGCCAGCGTCTTCCCCGCCTTATCGGACTCCGGGCGGCCCTCGACATGATTCTGGCCGGCAAGTCCGTCCGCGCGCGAAAAGCCTTCCGGTCGGGTTTGGTGGACGAGTTGGTACCCCCGTCCATCATGCGGCGGACCGCCATCGCCGCCGCCCACAAGCTGAGCCGCAATCCGGTCGTCAAACGGGCCAAGCGCGGCACCGGGTTCATGGGCCTGGTGCTGGACCGGAACCCGCTGGGCCGCCGAGTGGTGTATTCCCAGGCCGGGAAGCAGGTAAAGAAGCAGACCGGCGGACACTATCCCGCCCCGCTGGCCGCGCTCGACTGCGTGCGCGTAGGGTTGGAAAAGGGCATGGCGGCCGGGTTGGTGGCGGAGCATAGCGAATTCGGGCGTCTCGCCGTGACCGACGTCTCCCGCAAGTTGGTGCAGATCTTCTTCGGGACCACGGCTCTCAAGAAGGACGACGGCGTCCCTCCCGGCACGGGGACAGCGCTCGATGTCCACCGGGTGGGTGTGGTGGGGTCCGGTTTCATGGGGGCCGGCATAGCCGGGACGGCTGTGAGCCGGGCCAGGGTCGAGGTACGTCTCAAGGACACCGACCTCGGCAGGGTGGCCATTGGTCTCAAAGCCGCCAGGAGCCAGCTCGACAAGGGACTCGCCCGGCGCCGGCTGACCAAGTATGACTACGCCAATCGAGTGGCGTTGTTGTCGGGGACCACCGACATGACCGGGTTCGGCAGGTCGGAGCTGGTCGTCGAGGCTGTGTTCGAGGATCTCGAGGTCAAGCGGCAGGTGCTGGCTGAATTCGAGGAAGTTCTTCCCTCGGGTTCGGTGTACGCCACCAACACGTCCACCATTCCCATAGAGCACATCGCGGAAGGAGCGGCGCACCCGGAACGGGTCATCGGCATGCACTTCTTCTCGCCGGTGGAGAAGATGCCACTGCTCGAGGTGATCCCCGGAAAGGAAACCAACGCCGACACCATCGTCACCGCCGTCCGCTTCGGCCGGCGCATGGGCAAGACCGTCATCGTGGTGCTCGATCACCCAGGCTTCTGGGTCAATCGCATCTTGTCGCCCTATATGAACGAGGCCGGGCATCTCTTGAGAGAGGGTACCCCGATCGAGGCGATCGACCGCACCATGACGCGGTACGGTTTTCCGGTGGGGCCGATCGCTCTACTGGACGAAGTCGGTATCGACGTGGCTCAGAAGGCTTCGAATGTCATGCACGAGGCGTTCGGTGAGCGGCTCCGGCCCGCACCGATCATAGACAAGCTCGTCGGTGACGGCCGGCTGGGGCGCAAGAACGGACGCGGGCTGTACCGCTACGAGAAGGGGAAGAAGAAGGGCCCCGATCAATCCGTCTATAGGGTGCTCGGCGTGAAACGGAGCGAGGAAGTGTCGCCCGAAACTATCGAACAACGGCTGCTGTATGCCATGCTGAACGAGGCCGCCATGGCGGTGGGCGAGGGAGTGGTTCGCTCCCCGCGGGACGGTGACATCGGCGCCATTTTCGGGATCGGGTTCCCGCCGTTCCGTGGAGGTCCCCTGCGGGTGATCGACACGCTGGGCGCCGCCAGGGTAGTGGACGTACTGCAAAGCCTGACCGCCATGTTCGGCCCGCGGTTTACCCCCTGCGACGCGCTGGTCGAGCAGGCCAAGGCCAACCGGAAACTCTACTCCGACTGACGATCTCTCACATCACCCCGGCGGCAACTGCAGAACGCCCGACGAGGGTCCCTTCCAAACGGAAACACGGCGTT
>JBDHMR010000112.1:0-7631 GCA_039656035.1 Gemmatimonadota bacterium | reverse complement strand
TTTCAACCATCACGAATCACCTATCACCCATCACCTATCACCCATCACCAATCACCAATCGGCTGTCAGCTATCAGCTGTCAGCTGCGCCACCTCAGGCTGATGCAGTGCACCCGTTTCCAGGGCTCGCTTCAAGAAGGCCCCGGTATGCGTCCCAACCGCAGCAGCCACCTCTTCCGGCGTGCCCTCGGCAACCACCTTGCCGCCGGCCTCGCCGCCCTCAGGCCCCAGATCGATGATCCAGTCGGCTGTCTTGATGACGTCGAGATTGTGCTCGATCACGATCACGCTGTTGCCCTTGTCGACCAGGCGGTGCAACACCTCCAGGAGTAACCGCACATCTTCGAAATGGAGTCCCGTAGTGGGTTCGTCGAGGATGTACAGCGTCCTACCGGTGTCGCGCTTGGCCAACTCGGTTGACAGTTTGACCCGCTGGGCCTCGCCGCCCGACAGGGTGATGGCCGACTGCCCCAGATGGATGTACCCCAGACCAACGTCGTTCAGCAGTTCCAGTTTGTCGGCGATGCGCCGCTGGTTGACGAAGAACTCCAACGCGTCGGCCACCGTCAAATCGAGCACGTCGGCAATGTTCTTCCCCTGGTAACGCACCTCCAGGGTTTCGCGATTGTAACGCCGGCCTTTGCACGTTTCGCACGATACGTACACGTCCGGCAGGAAGTGCATCTCGATCTTGACCAACCCATCTCCCTGACAGGCCTCGCACCGGCCACCCTTGACGTTGAAGGAGAACCGGCCCGGCCCGTAGCCCCGCATCTTGGCCTCGGGCAGCGAGGCGAACAAATCGCGAATCGGCGTGAACAAGCCGGTGTACGTCGCGGGATTGGACCGTGGCGTCCGCCCGATGGGGCTTTGGTCTATTTCGATGATCTTGTCGATCTGATCCAGCCCCTCGATGCGGGTGTGAGCGCCGGGCACGATCTTGGCCCGATAGAAGTGACGCGCCAGCGCCCGATACAGGATGTCGGTCACCAGGCTGGACTTGCCCGATCCCGAAACGCCCGTTACCGCCACGAACATCCCCAAAGGGAAGTCGACCGTCAGATTGTCGAGGTTGTTCTCGGCCGCGCCGACGACGCGTAGCCGACGCTTGGGAGCCTTGAGACGCCGCGTGGCTGGTATGGGAATCCGCAGTTCCCGCCGCAGATACCTGGCGGTCAGCGAGGTTGGGTGATCGATCAAGTCCTCGAGCGCACCCTCCGCCATGACCTCGCCCCCGAACCGGCCGGCCCGCGGACCGAGGTCGATGATGTGGTCGGCGGCCCGGATGGTCTCTTCGTCGTGCTCGACTACGATCACCGTGTTACCCAGGTCGCGTAATTCGGACAGCGTTTCGAGCAGGCGCCGATTGTCCCGCTGGTGAAGCCCAATGCTCGGCTCGTCGAGGATGTACAGCACCCCAACCAGACGCGACCCGATCTGAGTGGCCAGGCGAATACGCTGGGCTTCCCCGCCAGACAATGACGCGGCCGACCGGCCCAGCGTCAGGTAGTCCAGCCCGACATTGCGCAGGAACCGGAGCCGGTCACACACTTCCTTCAGTATCGGTCCCGCGACGTCGGCCTCGAGTCCCCGGCCCCCGTTCGACTTGATCGGCAGGCCGTCGAAGAACACCAACGCCTTGTCGATCGACAAATCCACCACGTTGCCGATGCTCTCCCCTTCGACCAACACCGACAGACTCTCGGGCTTGAGCCGCTTGCCACCGCAGGTATGGCACGACTGCTCGACCATGAACTCGCTGAGCGACGAACGGACCGAGTCACTCGACGTCTCGCGGTAGCGGCGCTGCACGTTCTCGAGAATGCCCTCCCACTCGCTCTCGAACGACTTCCGACCCTTGGCGCTGAACTTGAGCATGCGGCCCGGCAACCCGTGGAGCAACGCGTGCCGGGCCTCCTCGGAAATCTCGCCCCACGGCGCGCCCGGATCGAAGTCGAGAGCCTTGGCCAATGTGGGAAGAACCACTCGTCTCAGATAGCCGTTGGGTTCACCCCAGGGCAGCACCACACCCTCCAGAATGGAGATCCGCGGATCCGCCAGCACCAAGGCGTGGCTGACCTCCCGCTGGGTGCCGAGCCCGTGGCAATCGGGGCACACCCCGAAGGGAGAGTTGAAGGAGAATTGTCTGGGCTCCAACTCCGCCAGGGAGAGATCGCATTGTGGGCAGGAAAAGCGCTCCGAGAACATCACCGACTCCGGGTCGGCATCCTCCCGGTAGCGCATGACCTCAAGCACACCGTCGGCCACCTTTAGTGCCGTTTCGATCGAGTCGCTTAGTCTGGCGCGGTCAGGCGGACGGACGGTCAGGCGGTCGACTACTACCGCAATCGAATGGTTTTGGCGCCGGTTGAGTTTGGGGACTTCGTTCAGGTCGTAGGTGTCGCCGTCGACGCGCACCCGCACGAAACCGCGCTTGCGGATGTCCTCGAACAGGTCCTTGAACTCCCCCTTACGCCCCTGAACCATGGGGGCCAGGATCTCTATTCGGGTGTCTTCAGGCCAGGCGGCCACTGTTTCGGCGATTTGACTGGCATTCTGGCGTTCTACGGGGCTGCCGTCATTGGGGCAATGGGGCACCCCGACCCGGGCCCATAGCAGCCGCAAATAGTCGTACACTTCAGTGACGGTCCCCACCGTCGACCTGGGGTTGTGGCCGGTGGTTTTCTGCTCGATGGATATGGCCGGCGAAAGTCCTTCAATGGCATCAACATCGGGCTTTTCCATGAGGCCCAGAAATTGCCTCGCATAGGCCGATAGCGACTCGACGTAGCGGCGCTGTCCCTCGGCATAAATGGTGTCGAAGGCCAGCGACGACTTGCCCGACCCCGACAGCCCGGTCACCACGGTGAGACGCTCCCGGGGGATGGCCACCGAGATGTCCTTTAGGTTGTGTTCTCGAGCCCCGCGTACAGTCAGATACTCTTGTGGCATAGCCCCGGAAGATAGATGGTGGCCGGGGCTGGATTCAATGGGTGGGGAGGCGCGCATGAAGGCGCGCCAGGGCTAAGAGGGCTAAAAAGGCTAAGAGGGCTAAGAGGGAAAACGGTGCGAGATCGGGTTGCCGATAGCTGACGGCCGACAGCGGGGGGCGGCACTGGTGAGGCTGGCCTCTGGACAACTGCCCACCCAGGCCTAGCATATAGGGCTGGACCAGAAACTTCTTCAGGGGTGGGGAACACATGCGCCGCTATCGACGACACAGCAGCAGCGGGCGGGAAAACGCTGTAGACGAACACTTTGACACTCATGGCTTGGAGGCAGAGCCGTTGTCCCGGGAGCCTGACGACGAAACCAATGTGCGGCCCTTTGCCGAGGGAGATGCTTACCAGGACGAGCTGACAGATGTGCCGCTGACGAAAGAGGGGCCCGATCCCGCTCGAATGCTGCGACGGGCGCGCCGAGCGGCCCGCGGGGGCAGGCATGGTGATGCCGTGCAGGCGTACCGCGACCTCCTCGAGGCGGTCCACGACAGTATCGAGGGCCGACTGGAAATGGCCCGGCTGTTGGAAGCGGGTGAGGACGCCAGCGGCGCCATGACCCATCTCGACCGGGCCGTGGAGCTGGCACCCGAGCGGCCGGATGTGCTGACAGAACGTGGCGCCTTGAAGACCCGGATCAAGCAGTACCTGACCGCGGCCGCCGATCTCGACGAGGCCCTGAAGCTCGACGCGGAGTATGCGCCGGCACATTTCCACCGGGGGATGGTGCTGTTGAGAAAAGGCCGGGACGCGGACGCGGCCACCAGCTTCCGGACCGCGCTGTCCCATCAAACCGACTACCCCCATGCCCGCTACTATCTGGGCGAGGCCCTCAACCTCATGGGAGACTCCGACAGCGCCATCGCCACGCTGGAACAGGCCATCGAGTCCGACCCTAACGACCCCAGGGCCTACCGGCTGCTGGGCCGGGTGCTCGATCGCTGCAGCCGTTCGGAAGAAGCGATGCTCCAGTACCAGAAGGCCCGTGAGGTCGCCAGCCCTTGATCCGTGTCGTCGTTGATGATCTGGCCTTTCTCGAGGTCGACGCCGTGGTGCGCCCAGCCGATCAGCTGCTGGAACCCGCCTCCAGTTCAGCGGCACGACTGGACCACATGGCCGGGGAAGAATTTCTAAAGCAGCGGCGGGTATCGTCATCTCTCGAAGTAGGATCGGCGGTCGTTACCGGGAGTGGTGAGCTGGCTGCGCCGTACGTCATCCACGTGGTCATCAAGGGCGCCGAGATCAACGCGGGCCGCGACACGGTCGAGAGGGCACTTCAGTCGGCTTGGCACCGCGCTACCGAATGGCAACTGGCCCGCGTCGCCACCCCACTCGTAGGGACCGGCGCCGGCCAATTGTCTCTGGAGGACGCCGCCGAACTCATCAAGCGCACGCTCGCCAAGCGACCGCAGACGGCCTTCCCCTCGGAAGTTCAGGTGGTGCTCGATGGTGAACACGACCGCGAACTGGTGACCGGCATTCTGGAACAGGCGGCCGTGTGAACCGGCGACGCTTCACGCTCGTGGCCGTAGCCCTGTGGCTGGGCAGCATGGGCTGGCTGGTTCGCCGGGAATACCTGCTACCCGACACCGAGGTGATGCTCGACGCCGGCCTGAGCATACCGCCGGGTGCCACGTTCTTCTCCGTTTCGCTGGGCGGCCGGCAGATCGGTACAGCATCGATCACGTTGGACACTCTGGTCGATGGGGTGCGGGTGGTAACCCGCTACGATCTGGATATTCCGTTCGCCGAGGGGCCGACCCACGTGTTGTCGACCACCAACGCCGTCTATTCGCGGGATCTTCGCTTGCAGCGCTTCGCGCGCCGATCCTCGGGCGACTTCTCGCCGGCGGTGCTCGAGGGTGTCGTCGACGGCGACAGCCTGCTCACCCTCCGGATGGGCGCGCCCGAATCCGCCCCGGACCAGACCATCAGACAGCCTACCGGCGGCCAACTGGCGTTGCCGTCGGCCGTGCCGCTTCGGGTGGCGTTGACCGGCAAGCTCCGCGTCGGCACCATCATCGAAACGCAGGTGATTGATCCGGCGACGCTGGCCCTCCGAACAGAAAACGCCCGCATCGTGGCCGATTCGATTTTCGTAGTGCCCGACAGCGCTGACCTGGACCCCACAACCCAACGTTGGGTACCGGCAACCTATGACACCGTGACCGCCTTCCGGTTCGATCAGACGGTCTTCGGCCTGCCTGTGCAAACCTGGGTCGATCAAACCGGCTATGTGATCTACACCACCACACCCTTGGGCTTTACCCTCGAGCGCTCGGCGTTCGAACTGGTGAGCGAGAACTACCGGCGGGCCGGGCGACGCACCGAGGGGTCTCCGGCCCGGTCACCCAGCCGGGGGATCATCACCGTACCGGCCAACCGGCGCGTGGTGACCCGAATGACAACGGTGCTGGACGGCGGCCCGCCGGCCCGAGACTCCCTCGCCTGGGCGGTGCTCGACCTCGATACTCCGTGGCAACGCAACGGCGAGACGACCCTGATCGTCGACTACCGGATCCCTTACACCAGTGACCACGGCGAGCCCCAGTTGGACGACGGAGCCTACGACGGCGAGGACCCCAGGATCGGCGCCCAAGCCCGGCGCATCATCGATGGGGAGCGGCGGGTCATAGCGGCAGTCCACAAACTGGTAGCCTGGGTGCACGAAGAGATCGCCTTGGTACCGGCCTCGGAACCGGCCAGTGCATGGTGGGTGTTGGATCAGCAGGCTGGTGACGCCAGCGGGAAGGCCGCCCTGTTCGTAGCACTCAGCCGGTCGGTCGGCATCCCGGCGCGGCCCGTGGCGGGGTTCGTCTACCACGACGGACGTTTCCATTATAGTGCGTGGGCAGAGGTGTGGCTCACCGAGTGGTCGCCAGTCGATCCGACACTGGGCATCGCCGACGGATCGCATATCCGGCTAACTGTTGGAAACTTGGCACTTCCCGGCAGCCTTCCGGGACTCATCGGACGGTTGCGTCCGCGCCTGATCAACATCGAGGAAGCGCCATGATTCGGCTTAAGGGCCTCACCAAACGTTACGGTTCGTTCACCGCCGTAAACGGCATCGACCTGGCCGTCGAGCCCGGAGAGCTATTCGGTTTCCTCGGCCCCAACGGTGCCGGGAAGACCACCACTCTCCGAATGATCGCCGGTATCCTCAAACCCACCGCGGGCGTCATCACCGTGGGAGGGAAGGACATCCGCACCAACTCGATGGCGGTCAAGGCCATACTGGGGTACATCCCCGACCGACCGTTCGTCTATGACAAGTTGACCGCTGCGGAGTTCCTCCGCTTCGTGGCGTCGCTCTACGGTCAAGAGGGAGATACCGTAGAGCGCCGCATCGACGAATTGCTGGAGTTGTTCGAACTCACACCCTGGCGCGACGAACTGACCGAATCCTACAGCCACGGCATGAGGCAAAAGGTGATCATCGCCAGCGCCTTGGTGCACCGTCCTGAGGTAATCGTGGTCGACGAACCCATGGTAGGCCTCGACCCCCGAAGCGCCAAGCTGCTCAAAGTACTATTTCGCCAGTTCGTAGACCGCGGCGGCACCATACTAATGAGCACCCACACCCTGGAAGTAGCCGAAGCCATGTGCGACCGCATCGCCATCATCCAGGCCGGCAACATCGTAGCGTGCGGCACCATGGACGAATTACGCCAGCAAACCCAGGAAGGATTGAGCCTGGAAGACCTTTTCCTCAGACTAACCGGCGGCGAAGAAGCCCAAGAACTAAGCGCCATACTCGGCGAGTAACCTTCCCTCTCTTCCCTCTCACCCCTCTTTCCATGCCCACGAGCCAACCCTCCCTAATCGCCATCGTCGCGCCCAAGTGGCGCACGGTCCTCGCCCGGCTCCGCAAAAAGGACTCGGGCGCCGGGACCCGGGCGTTGCTGCTGGCGTTGGTGGGCCTGGGATTCTGGCTGGCGGTGTTCGGCATCATGTACCGGGTACTGCGCTACTTCCAGGGCGTCGAGGAGATCGGCAACCTGGTTGCCGGCAAGCTGCTGGGCATCATCCTGCTGGCGTTCCTGTCGCTCCTGTTGTTGTCCAACCTGATAACCGCCCTCAGTACTTTCTTCTTGGCCAAGGATCTCGACATGCTGGTGGTGGCGCCGGTGGATCCGTTGCGGTTTTATCTGGCCAAGCTGGGCGAGACGGTGCTCCACTCGTCGTGGATGGTCATCCTCATGGGGCTACCCATCTTCACCGCCTACGGCATTGTCTATCATGGCGGCCCCCTATTCCCATTGATCGTTGCGGTGGCCTTGATACCGGTGTTGATCATCCCGGGGGTGCTCGGCACCGCGGCAACGGTGGTGCTGGTGAACGTCTTCCCTGCCCGGCGTACGCGCGACCTGCTGAGCCTGATCGCCATCGTCGCGCCCAAGTGGCGCACGGTCCTCGCCCGGCTCCGCGAGAAGGAATCGGGCGCCGGAACCCGGGCCTTGTTACTGGCGTTGGTGGGTCTGGGATGCTGGCTGGCGGTGTTCGGCATCATGTACCGGGTACTGTGCTACTTCTAGGGCGTCGTGGAGTTCGGCAACCTGGTTGCCGGCAAGCTGCTGGGCATCATCCTGCTGGCGCTCCTGTCGTTCATGTTGTTGTCCAACCTGATCAC
>JBDHMR010000111.1:0-5701 GCA_039656035.1 Gemmatimonadota bacterium | reverse complement strand
CCCAGGAAGAAGGACTCCCACATCAACACAAGTAGGAATATCAGGAGCCAAATCACCTCCTGCTCTTTACCCCCCAAGAGCAAGTAACGCACATCGTCACGCCAATGCCCGGCGATGAAAGCAAGCAGCCCTAGGGTGCTGGCGATCTGCGCCACGGAGTAGATCCACGGCGCACGTCGTCGATAAAAACTGACCGCCGTTACCACGCCCAGACCGGCGATGGCAATGGCGTAGATGAAGGCCCACCAAGGAATTTCGCGGATGGTCACGCCCCTCGAGAGGGAAACCAGATCGGCCTAAGGTGTGACGAATTCAGCCGTTCGTCAATGGATCAGCGATCGGCGGGTTTGGCTTTCTTGACCCGCTTGGGTTTATGCGGCCGCTTCTTGCCGTACGTACCACGCCGGATTTTACCCCGCCTGGACTTCTGATCACCTCGTCCCATGACCACCTCCTGTTAGTGTGCCAACGAAAGGATCGACCGGAGCGTACGGCCTCATCCTCTCACATTTCCGCTGAGACCCGTCCTCACGGCCCCGAATCGGAATCCGCTTCCCTGGTCTGTCGGCGCAAGTCGTCCATGATGGTTCGGACTTGCGCTACTTGTTCCTTGGAGAGAAAAGTCTCCAACTGCCGGTCCAACCCTTCACGGGCCTCGTCCAGTTCCTTGGTCATGGCCTCCATCGACGCCCGGTCGGCATTCCCCTGGTGCGCGGCGAAGATCTTCTCCGTCTCGGCCAGATACTGCCCCACCGACAGACGAAACTGCTGGCCCGCGGAATCACCGAGCTGGAGGCGAGCGATGACCGTATCGATGGTTCCCTGGTAGCGGTCTGCGAGGGTTTTCGGCTCCTGCTCCTGCTCCTGGGCCGCTGCCGTCAGAGGAACCGCCAACAGGAGACCCACACCCAGCAACAGATTGATCGGTCGAACCGTCATCACCTCTCCTGGTCGATTGGAAGCGCGCCCAGCCAAAGTTTCATCCCTTCGTGCGTGGCCGCAAACCCCATGCGCTCGTAGAACGCGATAGCCTCCGACCGGCGCTTGTCGCTGGTCAACTGCACGAGGTGGCACCCACGTTCCCGTGCCCGGGCAATTGCCCACTGCACCAAGCTGGCACCATGCCTGGATCCCCGATCACCCCGGGACACACGCACACCTTCGATCAACGCTCGGCGCCCGCCACGATACGTAAGGTTCGGGATGATTGTCAACTGGAGAGTACCGGTCACGCGCCCAGCCACGTCAAGCACGATCAACTCCTGATTGGGGTCGCCGTCAATCGCCTCGAACGCGGCGTAGTATTCCTCCGGGAGTGGATCGCTTGCGTCCTCGCGTGCTGCACCGATCGCATCGTCTGCCAGTAGCCCGATGATGGCTGCCACGTCTTCCCGGCGGGCTGGCCGAATACTGGCGGAAGGTTCGGCCGTCGGCGGCAACGTGCTCAGCGCCGCCAGCCCTTCTTGATCCCCATCAGCCGCCGTTGGTCCTGACTCTGGCCCGCGGCGTAAGCGAAACTGGCGGTGGAAACCTCGAACAACGCAGCGGCCATGTCGACATCCTTGCCAAACGCGTGTTTGTGGCACCGCCACACCTCGTCGTCGTCGATCTCTTCCCCGGCCAGTTCGAGGATATTGGCGAGCGCCTCGCGGCACGTGGAAGCTTGCCAAAACAGTTTGGACCGCAGGAATTTGTCCCTGGCAGCATCCAGATAGCCCGGAATCTGTGCCAGCAGTCGCTCGGGGAAACTGTCCACTGCCTCACGGACTGCCTCGCCCAACTGGCTCTCGGACTTGGCCAGCATGCGATCCGCCACCAGCTTGCGGTAGGGCCGATCCGCCACGGACACTATGAACTGCTTGAAGTCGTTTTGGACCACTCGGTTTCCTCACGGACCCAGGAAAGCGCACCAGTCACGCGGGTGCCCTACGGACCACCTGAGCGAGGTGTTTCAGATAGGAACTCAGTTACCCCGCTGGTACACCCGTCGAAAGACCAGCTTCTTTTGGAACATCCGTCCCTTGACCTCGACTTCTACGACCAGCGTGTCCCGGTCGGCATCGCGCGACCAGTATTCGGTCACTTGAAGGTCCTTCGCCTTGCGCTCCACCTTGAGGCGCTCACCTTTCCACTCCGTCTTGAGTTGGCCTTCGAGTTCCCAATCCCACTCGACGTCGCGTTTCTCGCCATCGGTGGTTAGCAGCACATTGTCGTAGGCCAGGTTCAGCGGATGAAAGGTGACGGTTGTATCGGTCTGAACGATCTCGAACAGGTTGCTGCCATATGTCAGGCGTCTGACCTCATCGGCAATCTGGGCGTTGTCCGCGCTGCGCGTGGTTGACAAGTCGGCCGTGGGAGCACCGCTACTCCCCGGGATACCACCGGTGGGGGTCGGTTGCCCACCGGGGATGGAGCTGTAGGTCCGTAGCCCGTTATTCTGGGCGTGCGCGTCCATGGCGCGGTCAAGATCGGTACTGAGGGTACTATCCAACTGCCACTGCCCGGCGAGGGTCTGTTGGGCACCGGCCTGAGAACCGGGGAGACCGAGCAAGGCTACGCTCAATATCAAAAGTGGAAATCTCTTCACCAGAATCCCCCAGGCGAACGGGTCATACGGTACAACTTAATGAAAGGACGGGAGACCGCAGGGGTTCCCATTCGGGGGCCGCGACCGTCCACCCTCGAGTCCTCAACATTTTCCCCCGCTGAGCCGTATGAATTCATGTGACCGCTATCGCACTGACATCGACCGCCGCCGGCCCCGGGATTGAGCTGGTGGCCCACCAGGAGCAGCCCATAGCCGGTACGCTGGATCCCGCTGAGGGCGGGCTGGTAGCGGCTGCCAAGGATGGCGACCAGGATGCCTTCGGGACGTTGGTCGATAGGTATGCCGGGGTGGTCAGGCGAGTGGCCCGTTCCATTCTGGAAAATGGCTTCGATGCAGATGATGCCGCCCAAGACGCGTTCCTTTTGGCGTGGCGGAACCTCGACCGATTCGACACCAGGAGACCGTTCCGCCCCTGGTTGATGCGCATCACGGTCAATGCAGCCACGGATCTGTACCGGCGCCGCAAGGTGCGCCATGCCGGCGCCCTGCCGGAGACTCTCGAAGACCAAGCCGCCGGACCGGACCGAGAGACGGACCGGTCCCTGCTGCGGCAACGCTTGTCGGAGGCCTTATCGGAGTTGTCGGAACGGCAGCGGGTCGCCGTTACCATGTTCGACGCCGAGGGGTATAGCCACGCAGATATTGCGGAAATCATGGACGTGCCGGTTGGGACCGTCCGTTCGCTGGTTTTCCATGCTCGGCGCGCCCTGCGCAAGGCACTGGCGCCGTACCGAGGAGGAAGCACATGACTGAGCGCAACGAATTCGGGCCCGAGCGAGACGAGGCCATGGGAGCACTGCTCCACGAGCACCTGAGTACCACCGACGATGCCTCGTTCGCCGAGAGCGTGATGGCGCGAATCCGCCGGGAACCACGCGAATCGAGTTGGGAGGTCCTGGCCGGCTGGGCACCGTTGGGGATGGCGGCCGCCGCCATTCTGGCCCTGGCCACCGGCCTGTGGCTCGGATCGGCCCAGCGAGACAGACAGATGGTTGCGGCCGATACCGTCGATCCAGTCGAGTGGCTGTCGACCAGTGACCCGGTGACCACAGAATTCGTTCTGACCGCGGTGCTCGTGGGAGATGGATTCGACTCAAATGGAGCACAGCGATGACCAAATCCAAATGGACTGCCGCGGCCCTGTTGGTCGCGGTCTTCGTACTCGGTGCCCTCTCCGGTGGGGCCGCTGCGGGTCTGGCCGAACGCAGCACCGGAGAGTGGCGCCCGCGGCAGGGCGGCATGGTAGAGCACCTGGCACAGGATCTGAATCTGACCACCGAACAACAAGACAGCGTGCGCGCTATCCTGGAGCGATACAAGGCATCGTTTCACGATGTGCGGGAGCGAATCGGTGACGAAATCCGTTCGGTCCTCACTCCGGAACAACGGGACCAGTACGAGGAATTGATGACCGAAATGCGGCGTACCCGCAAACATGACGGAAAGAACCGCAACTCGATGCACCGGGGGTCCCCGTGAAATCGGGACGGCACCAGCTGGCCGTACTGCTCGCGGTGGTACTCAGTGCAGCAACCGTCTCCCTGGCAACGGCCCAGGAGCCCGGCCCCGCCTTGGTGGACAACCTGAGCGAACGAGGTGGACCGTCGATCGGGCTGGACGAGGCCATCGCCAGGGCACAGCGGGTTCAGCCAACCGTGGTGCGGGCCGTGAGTGGGGTTAACAGCGCCGAACACCAGAAGCGCTCGTCCTCCGTTGGCTCCTGGCTTCCGAGCATTACCGCCAACTCAAGCGGTGCCTCCACCTGGAATGAGGGAATCGCCCGTATCGACCCCAACACTGGGATTCCGCTCCCGGCCAACTCGGTCAGCCGGACCGTCGGCTTTGGATTATCCGGCAGTTGGGATGTGTTCACCGGCTTCTCGCGCAGCGCCGAATCACGCCAGGCCAAGGCTAATCTCCAAGCCGCGGATGCCGATCTGATCGACGCGCGTTATCAAGTGGCGTTTCAGACGAAACAGCAATTCTATGCCGCCCTCAGTGCCGGTGAACTGCTCGGCGTGAGGCGGGCCGCTGTGCACCGCGCCGAAGAGCAACTGAACATTTCGGTCAACAAGCTGCGCACCGGATCTGCCACACGCTCCGACTCGCTCCGGTCAGTCGTAACCCTGGGTAATGCCCAAGTACAACTCGTCAATGCGGCTACCATCCTCGCCACAGCCGAGGCCAATCTCGGCCGGCTGGTGGGTATCGACGGACGGGTCGGCGCCATCGACGATCCGTCTTTCCACGACATCGACATTGTTGTGTCGGAAGAGAGCCTTCGAAGGGAAGCAGCGGCGTCGTCCCCGGCGGTGATGAGTTCCGAGGCATCGGCGCAAGCCGCCGAACAGTCGTGGAAGGCATCCAAGGGCGTGTGGTGGCCGAACCTCCGGCTAACCGGCAACTGGAACTGGAACGGGAACAACAACGTCAACAACTACGAACTGCTGGAGCAGAAATCCATGCGGGTCAGCCTGACGTGGCCACTGTTCAACGGGTTTACCAGGGAGACCAACGTAGCGGTCCAGGCCAATAACTACGACATCGCGGCCGCAACCGCCCAGGACACCCGCCGCCAGACTTCGGCTGCTCTGATCACCCGGGTCGCCGAGCTGAACGCGGCGAAATTGCGGGTCGAGATCGCCAGGGTTAGCATCGCCGCCGCGGAAGAGGACCTGCGGGTCCAACAGGAACGGTATCGGCTCGGAGCCACCACCATCATCGAGGTGCTCGCGTCGCAGGAAGCGCTCAACCAGGCTGAAGTGGACGAGGTCGCGGCGCATTTCGACCTGTTGTTGGCCAAGGCACAAATCGAAGCTCTGATCGGGAGAGAGTTGTAGATGTCTCTATCAAATCTATTGGATAGCCGCCAGTACCTGCGGATCGTGATCCTCGGCGCCATGGTAGGCCTCACCGCCTGCGGGACGGAGGAAGAAGCAACAGAGCTGGTCTACCAGGCGGTACCTGTCGAGACCCGAGATATCGTAGTCTCCGCTGAGGCGGCCGGGGTGATAGAACCGGACACCCTGGTGGAGGTCAAATCCAAGGCATCGGGTGAGATTCTCGATATCCGGGTCGAGACTGGCCAGAAGG
>JBDHMR010000110.1:0-5720 GCA_039656035.1 Gemmatimonadota bacterium | reverse complement strand
GGCAACTCACTAAACCCGGTGTGCCATGTCATTGTTGAACCTGCAGGGCGTTTCCAAGCGCTTTGGTCCTGTCACCGCGGTGGACGAGGTCTCGTTCACCGTCGATCGGGGTGAGGTGATCGGATTTCTCGGCCCCAACGGTGCCGGAAAATCCACCACCATGCGCATGATCAACCAGTACCTGGAGCCTGACGCCGGGGAGATCCTGTTCGACGGCCAGCCACTGTCCACGGTGTCGATGGAAGCCAAGCGCCGGATCGGTTATCTCCCCGAAAATAACCCGCTGTACCTCGACATGCTGGTATCGGAGTACCTCGGTTTCATGGCCGATCTCAGGGAGATCTTCGGGGCGGATCGACTTCGGGCCATCGATCGTACCGTTGCCACCACGGCGTTGGAATCGGTCTACTACCGACCAATCGGCGAATTGTCCAAGGGGTATCGCCAACGGGTCGGCTTGGCCCAGGCCATCATGCCCCAGCCCGATCTGCTGATCCTGGACGAGCCTACCGAGGGGCTCGATCCCAATCAACGGCTGGAGATCCGCCACCTGATCGAGAGTCTGGGTCAGGACCGGACGGTCATGCTGTCCACCCACGTGTTGTCCGAGGTCCAGCACACCTGTACCAGGCTGCTGATCATCAACGAGGGCACCATCGTGGCGGACGGCGCGGTCGACGACCTGGTGGCTCGGGCGAGTGGATCGGTCGAGGTCAGGGTGGAGGCGAGGGGCGCCGGCGTGGTCGCCGGGCTCAAAGCCCTCGACGGTGTGCAGCAGATCTCTGAGACCCACGACCACGGTGACGGGCGTGTGGCGGCAACCGTGGTAGCCGACCAGGCGCACGATGTGCGGCCCGCCATCTTCGATCTGGCCAAGGCCAATGGCTGGACCTTGTACGAACTGCACCAACGGACCCGCAGCCTGGAGCATCTGTTCCGGGAGCTGACCGTGTCGGAGCCTTCATGAAAGCCATCTGGACCATAGCCCGGCGCGAACTGCGGTCGATGTTCGATCAGCCGACTGGCTACATCCTGCTCGTCGTCTTCGTGGCGCTGAACAACTTCTTGTTCTTTCAGTCCGCCTTCCTCATGGGGGTCGCCAGTCTGCGCCCCATGCTCGAGATTCTCCCCTGGCTGTTGCTGATGTTCGTACCGGCGGTCACCATGAGAGCGTTGGCCGAGGATGTCCGGGCAGGCACTATCGAAGTAGTGTTGGCCCAACCGGTGACTGAACTCGAGGTCCTACTCGGCAAGTATCTGGGGCTAGTGTTGTTCATCTGGCTCGGTTTGGCGCTCACCGTGCCCATTCCGCTGGGCCTGAGCCTGGGTGCCGACCTTCCGGCCGGGGTCATGGTGGCGCAGTACGCCGGCGCGGCCTTGCTGGCGGCGGCGTTCGCCGCAATCGGGGTATGGGCTTCGAGCCTGGGACGGAACCAGGTGACGGCTTTCATAGTGGGCGTAGCCGTCATGTTCCTGTTTATCATGATCGGGCTCGGTCAGGTGCTCATGGGTGCCCCGCCTGCCATCGGCGTGATGCTAGCCCGCCTGGCCGTGTTGGCGCACTTCGCCAGCATTGCCCGCGGGGTTATCGACCTTCGGGACGTGATCTATTTCGTTTCGCTGGCCGCTGCCTTCCTTGTCCTGGCCTACGGCGCCTTGATGAGTCGCAAATTGGCTCCCCGTGGCCGAGCCTTGGCGCGGCTGCGAATGGGCACGGTCATGTTGGTTCTGACGGTGATCGTTGTGAACCTGTTCGGTCGGCGCATCGGCGGGCGCCTCGACCTAACGCCGGGCAAGGCATATACGCTCTCGCCGGCTACCAAGACCATCCTGGCCAACCTCCCCGATTTGGTGACGATTCGGTTCTTCGTGTCGGCCGACAACGCGTTGCCGCCTGAAGTGATGTTGGACAAGCGGAACGTGGATGACATGCTGGCAGATTTCCGTGCGGCTGGTGGCGGCAACGTCCGCCTTGTCGTCCTCGACCCGGCGGACGATCCGGAAATCGCTGACGAGGCTCAGTCGCTGGGGGTGCCGGCGGTGCAGTTCAGCGTGTCACGCAAGTCCGAGTTCGAAGTGAAGGAGGGGTACTTCGGGCTGGCGATACAATACGCCGACGAACATGAGACGATCCCGGCAATTCAGGGTACCGACGACCTCGAGTATCGACTGGCTTCGTTCATCCGGGGACTCACCCGGGAGGGCCGGTCCACGGTGGGGCTTTACGTCGAGCCCCCACCGATGGGGCAGCAGCAGGGGGCCACCTATTCGGGTCTCGAAGCGGCCCTGGGTGAAAATTTCGACGTGCGCCGGATAACGTTGGAGACCGATTCGCTTGATCCCGGTGACCTGTCGGTCCTGGTGCTGGCGGGCACGCGCGCAGCTCTGGCCGATTCGGTGGCGGACAAATTCGCCCGGTTCTTCGACGGTGGGGGTGGGGCGCTGGTGATGGCGCGAGGCATGCAAATGCAGGCGGTCCGCAACCAGATGATAGCCGTGGAGGGATCCGTGGGGTGGAATCGGATGCTCCTGCCGTTCGGGGTGCGAATCGAGAACAACCTGGTGTTCGACCTGGCTTCCAATCACCCGGCATCCATGCCGGGGAGGTTCGGAAACGTGCTGGTGAGCTATCCGTTCTGGCTGCGTTCGCTGTCTACTCACGCCAGCAACGTCAACCGGGACATCGCCAGTGTCTTTCTACCGTGGACCAGTGGTATCGACACGACCGGTGCCACGCCGGGATCGATCACGCCACTGCTGATGACCAGTACTAACGCCGCGGCCGAGGAGCGCGCTGTCATGATCGACCCGCAGCGGACCCAGTTTCCCCCGGTTGCCAACAAACCGCTGCTGACGGCGGTGCAGGTCAACCCCGGCACCTCCACCGATTCAGCTCAATCGGGGCGGCTTATCGTGGTGGGTAATCCCGATTTCGCCAGCGACCAATGGATCGGCTCAGCGCGGCAGAACGTGGCCTTCGTGCTCAACGCCGTCGACTGGCTGGCGCAGGAAGAGGGTTTGATCGCGATTCGAGCCAAGGACCGCTCGCCGCCAACCTTGGTGTTCGAAGGGGAGCGTACGGCCGATCTGGTCCATTATGGCAACCTGATCGGGGTGCCATTCCTGCTCAGCCTGTTTGGCGCCTTCCGACTATGGCGTCGGAAGAGACTCACCCGGAGGTCATACGTGGCCAGCACCGAATCGGTGGCGGCATGAACCCGCGGCAATTGAAATGGGCTGCCGCGGCACTGTTGGTGGCCGTGATCCTGTGGCTTGTGTCTGAACAGACCGCCGAGCAGCCTGACGATCGGGAAACTGGCCGGGTGATGCCCGAGCAGGTCGAGGGCGTCAATCGGATCGTCTTCGCATCGTCCACGGACACGGTGGCCCTCATGAGGAGCGTCGCAACGTGGACGGTCAACGGCTTCACGATCGACAACGTGCGCTTGGCCACGCTGTTGACTGCCCTGCAGGATTCCACGGACAGCGAGATCGTAGCGACAAGCGCCGCGGTTCACGGGCGCATGGGTGTCGATGGCACCGGCACGACGGTCACGTTCTTCCGGGAGGACGACCTGGTTGCCACAGTGCTCTTTGGCAACCGCGCCGCCGACCAGTCGTCGATGTATGCCAGGGACCCGGGCGAGGACTTGGTTTATCGCTATGCCGGTCCGCTTACGGGACTGGTCGCCCTCAGGGAAAACGACTGGCGTAGCAAAGTTATGGTGGACGTTCCGGCGGAAACGATCTCCCGGATTGCCGTCGACCGTGCGGGGGAAGAGTACATACTCACCCGCCAGGGCGGCAGTTGGGTACTCTCCTCCGATGCCGCCGTCGAAACCGAAAAGGTGGAGATGATAGTCTCGCGGTTCCGGCCCTTGGAGGCCGGGGGCATCGCTAGCGACGAGCAGCGGGAGGCCGCCGACTTTCGCACGCCTGAGCGCCGGATCACCCTGTACGGCGTCGATGGAGCCGTCCTCGCGGCCATCGTGTACGACAGCCTAGACGACACCGGATTCGCGGTTCGGGCCAGAGGGGACGAGACGGTCTATCACGTCCCGCTGTGGAATCTCGACCAGATCATGCCGCCCGAGGAGAGTCTCCACGCCGCTGGCGAGTGACGGAGGCGTGCTTCCATGGAAATCATGTCATGGGAAATGTTTTTCGGATACTACGGCGCCATTCACGGCCGACTCCTGACAGCCGGTAGTGGGGGATGTGCCGCGGCATGAAGGAATACGACCGCTCCTATTTCGACGCGTGGTACCGATCTCCAGAGAGGCGAGTAACCAACCGTGCGGAGGTCCAGCGCAAGGTCCGCATGGCTGTGGGCGTCACCGAACACCTGCTGGGCCGAAAGATTCGTTCGGTGCTCGATGTCGGCTGTGGCGAAGGTGTGTGGCAGCCGATTCTGCAGCGACTGCGGCCGGGATCCCGGTACGCCGGTGTGGATGCCAGCGAGTACGTGGTGCAGCGCTTCGGCAACCGACGGAACATCCGGCTGGGTACGTTCGGCGATCTCGATGCCATTGGCCTGGCCGCCGAGTACGACCTCATCGTGGTCTGTGACGTCCTCCACTACCTGCGAGCTCCGGAACTCCGGCGCGGTCTCGCCGTCATCGCCGATCACCTCGGCGGGGTGGCCTACCTGGAGGCCTACACGCGGGCTGACGAGATCACCGGCGACATGGATGGTTTCTCGCGGCGGACCGCTCGAGAGTATCGCCGGATGTTCCAGGAGGCGGACCTGCGGCCGGTGGGGTTGCACTGTTTCGTCCATGGCGTAACCGGACCGACTCTCACCGATCTGGAAGAGTGCGCGTCCGGCGGGAAACCAGTATCTCCGCAGTAACAGCGTCCAGGCTCTGGCTGCTATTACCCGTCCATTTGCCAGCTGCCTCAATAGTTCGGTAGTTTGCTGACAACCTCCTACACAAGGCGGATGTTTCGATGCGACCCATTCTAGCGGTCATTGCCGGGTACCTGGTCATGGTGATCATTGTAATGGTGACACTGACGGTCGCGTGGACCATTCTGGGGCCGTCGTTCGCCTATCGGCCTGGAACGACGCACGTCACCCTCGCTTGGATCGGATTCAACCTGCCGATCAGCATCCTGGCGGCCATCGCGGGTGGCTATGTCACCGAGTGGGTTTCCCCGAGTGATACCCTGATGACGGTCAAGGTACTGGCGGGCATCATCCTGGGTGTTGGATTCATCATGGCGATCGCCCACCTGTTCACCGATCGGTCGGCGGCTCAACAGATGGCCGACGGCATGGTGACCGAAGGTATGAACGCTTTCGCAGGGTCATCGGAAGCGGTGCAACCCGTCTGGTACAACTTTCTCATTCCCCTACTGGGGGCAGCCGGCGTCATGATCGGTGGCCATCTGCGACGCCAGGCAGAAGAGGAGGGGTAGTGCTACCTGAAATCATTGAAGCCATCGAAGACCTTGTCGAGACCATGTTGCCGCTGTTTGTGTTCATGGTGGTCACTATAGGTACCTACTTCACCGTCAAAGTATGGCGAGGGAAGGGTGCGTCCCAGAAAACCCTCGAAACCATCGATGAAAAACTGAACCTGCTCCTGGAACACAGTGACACGGTGCGTGGGGAACTGAGTGACATCCAGGATCGTGTGGAATTCACCGAGCGGCTCTTGACAGATAATACCGGCAGTGAATCCTCGAGAGCTCGCGATCATGGCTAGCCCATTGGC
>JBDHMR010000109.1:0-5734 GCA_039656035.1 Gemmatimonadota bacterium | reverse complement strand
AACTCCACCGTTGCTCCGGACAGGGGCCGGCCAGCCTGGTCGGTAACCAGGCCGGAGGCTGCCCCAGTCGTCACACCCTGGGCAGATAGCGTCCCGACCATCAGTGCGGTCACGAAGACCGTTGCAACACCCGGCAGGACCCTGCGAAACCAGCTTGGCATACGACCTGCCTCGCTAAATGGGGGGTGAGCAATCCGTATTACCGCGGCGGCCGCCGCGGCTACCGTACGTTGCAGACTATTCGGTGACAATGCCCGGCGCAAGACGAGGGCTGCCGCTCACAACAAACGCGGTTACCTTCGACCGATGCTCTGACCCAGGATTCCGTATGGAAAGCTACGGCTGGCTGTCACTCCTCCCGCCGATCATAGCAATTGGCGTAGCCATCAAGACCCGCCAGGTCTACCTCTCGCTCGGACTGTACATCCTCCTGGGATGGACAATCATGAGCGGCGGTAACCCGGTCACTGGCACGATCCAATCGGTCAACACCTTCATCGCGGCCGTCACCGATCCCGGTAACGCCCGCACGCTCCTGTTCAGCGCCCTCATCGGAGCCATGATCACGTTTACCCAGGCCTCGGGCGGCATGGACGGGTTCATCAATTGGGCCGAGCACAGTGGCTTCGCCCGCTCAAAGCGGTCGGTCGGGTTTCTCACCATCCTGGTCAGCATGGGAGTGTTCCTGGAATCTAACTTCGGCCTGCTGGTGTCGGGATCGGTCGCTCGACCCCTATTCGACAAATGCCGCATCTCCCGCGAAAAACTCTCCTATCTGATCGACGCCACCTGCGCGCCCAAGTGTATCCTCATTCCACTCAACGCATGGGGCGCCTACATCATCAGTCTGTTGCTGGCTCAGGACGTGGAAAACCCCACACGCCTGATCGTGGGAGCGCTGTCGCTCAACTTCTACGCCATTCTGGCAATACTCCTGGCCGTCATCGTGGTGACCTTCGACTGGAACGTGGGCCCAATGAAGACAGCCGAGGAGCGCGTCGCCATAGAAGGGAAACTCCTCAGGGACGGTGCCACACCAATGGTCTCGGAAGAGGTGTCCGCCATCGAAGCCAAGAGCGGAATCCCCAAACGTGTCATGAACATGGTGGCCCCCATCCTCACCATGATCCTCATGGTCCCGGTGGTGCTTTACCTCACCGGCGACGGCAACATCATGAACGGGAACGGCTCGCAAGCTGTCCTCTGGGGGGTCATCCTGGGGCTTCTGGCCGCCGCGGTGCTCTATCTGGCCCAGGGCATCATGAACCTCCAGGAACTGAGCGACCACACCATCAGAGGCATCCAGGGCCTGACACCCCTGGTGATCGTACTGGCGCTGGCGTTCACCATTGCGGCCACCACCAGGCCCCTGGGCACCGGGATCTACCTGGCATCTGTGGTACAGGGCACCATCAACCCCGGCTTCGTGCCCGCCCTGGTGTTCCTCATGGCGTGTTTCATCGCCTTCTCCACCGGGACGTCGTGGGGAACCTTCGCCATCATGATCCCCATCGTGATCCCCATGATCGAGGTCCTGGGGCTACACCCGGCGCTCACCTTGGCTGCGGCCCTTGGCGGTGGCATCTTCGGCGACCACTGCTCTCCCATTTCCGACAGCACCATTGTGGCATCCATGGCAGCGGCAACCGACCATATCGACCACGTGCGAACGCAGCTCCCCTACGCCCTCATGGCGGCCTCGGGCGCCTTGACGCTATTCCTTATATTCGGTTTCGTACTTTGAGCCTCAACGACCCCCTGAAGCGGCCTTGGGCACGCTTGACATGGGCTTCCCACCGCTCGTTCTTTGGAGATCAATGACCGGGCCCACGTCGGCGTCACCACCAATACACACCGAAGAAATACCGTATAAATGACCCTCCAACCCTCTCGGGCCACTCTCCGGCGTACGGCCTGGGCCAGTGTTGTCCTGACCCTGGCCCTCATCGTACTCGGCGGCGTCGTTCGAATTACCGGATCGGGGATGGGGTGTGGTGACAACTGGCCCCGGTGCAACGGCGAGTGGTTCCCCCCACTCGACCTCCCCACGTTCATCGAAATCTTCCACCGATGGGTAGCGGCCCTTGTCAGCGTCCTGATCGTGGCCACCGTCTGGATCGCCTGGCGGCGACACCGGGACACGCCCCTGTTGTGGCGTCCGGCTGTTCTGGCCCTCGCCCTGCTGGTCCTCCAGGTGGCCTTCGGCGCCATCACGGTCAAGCTGGAGTTGCCCGCCTGGATCGTCATCGTCCACCTGGTCAACGCCATGTTGTTGCTGGCGGCGGTGACCGTGACCGCGCTGCGTTCGACCGGCGGGGGCCCTCCGCTCGAACGAGGTCTGCGGCACGGGTATCATGGCTTGGTGGTGGCCACCGCGGGATTGAGCCTGGTCACCCTCCTGGTCGGCGCCCAGGTGGCCAACCTCGATGCGGCGTTCCTGTGCCTGGGATTCCCCCTGTGCCATGGGACCGTCATGCCGCCGCCGAATTCCCTGGGCGCCCTCCATTGGATCCACCGGATATTGGCATATTTACTCATCGCCATGGCTATCGCCGTCTGGTGGAAGGTGAGAGGATATCCCGGCGCGCCGGGGCGCCAGATATCCAAGGCCGCGGGGACCGCCCTGGGCTTCGTAACTCTCCAGATAGCCATTGCAGCCACCATGGTGTTGCAGCTGTTCCCCGACGAGTGGCGGGTGGCGCACGTACTGGGAGGTTCACTGGTGTGGCTCGGCATGATCGTCCTCACCTACGTATCAGCCAGGACGCCGGAGCCCTCGGCCATGCCAGCCAACTTGGCCGCCACCCTGGCTTCGGACACTCGCCCCTTGTGGCGCGATCTGATAGGCCTGACCAAACCACGGGTCATCTCGCTGCTGTTGCTGACGGCGGTGGTTCCCATGTTCGTTACCGATTTGGGATTACCCTCGCCGCAACTGGTGTTCTGGGTGTTTGTGGGAGGGTACTTGATGGCCGGCGGGGCCAACTCGATCAACATGTGGTTCGACCAGGACATCGACAATCAGATGGTGCGGACCCGCCTGCGGCCGGTGCCGTCCGGACGGCTTAGCGCCAATACAGCGCTGTGGTTTGGCATCCTGCTCGGCGCGGCGGCGTTCGGAATGCTGTGGTTGTTCACTACCCCCCTCAGCGCCATGCTGGCGCTCGGTGGGCTGCTGTTCTACGTGTTCGTCTACACCATTGGGCTCAAGCGCACCAGCCGCCACAACATCGTCATCGGCGGCGCGGCGGGCGCATTCCCGCCGCTGGTCGGCTACACCGCCGTTACCGGGCGGCTCGATTTGCCGGCAGCCTACCTGTTTCTGATAATCTTTTTCTGGACCCCGCCGCACTTCTGGGCCTTGGCTCTGATCAAGAAAGAGGAGTACGCCCGTGCCGGGGTGCCGATGCTCCCGGTAGTGGCAGGCGAACGGTACACCAAGATCCAGATGGTGTTGTACACCTTGCTGTTGCTGCCGCTGACGCTCACTCCTTCCCTGTTCGGAGCGTTTGGAATTCTGTATTCCGTTGTGGCGGTCCTCCTGTGGGCCCGGTTCCTCTGGTACGCCGTGGCGCTGCTCCGATCCTCCACCATCACGCCGCTGGCATGGCGCATGTACCGCTTCTCACTCCTCTACCTGGCGTTGCTGTTCCTTGCCATGGGAGTCGATCGCAACATAGCTTGGGGGCATCCGGCCACACCTGAAATCATCTTGCTCAACAACGACGACACCACGTCCACGTTGCCGGCCACTAACGGCGTTCCCACGCCCTAGCCCATGAAAGGCCTGGGCATGCCCCAGACTCCAACCAGATCCAAGTCCTGGTTTAGGTTGCCGTCGCCGGGGCACCTCAACCGGTTGTGGCCCCGCGTCAGGCCTCACATGGGCTCGTTGGTGCTCGCCTTCGCCGCCTTGGTGGGAAGTGCGGCCATCGGACTGGCGTTTCCCATGGTGGTTGGCTACCTCCTCGACGCCGCGTTCGTGGCAGGCGACCGGGCCGTTCTCGACCGCATCGCCCTGTTCCTGATCGGGTTGTTTTCCATCCAGGCGCTGCTCAACTACGCCCAGACGTATCTACTCAGCGCCACCGGCGAGCGGGCCGTCGGCGGACTCCGTAACGAGCTATTCTCCCGGTTGCTCGACATGCCGCCGGGCTACTTTGCCGAGCACAAGACCGGCGAGTTGGTCAGCCGGCTGTCGACCGATATCGGGCTGTTGCAGGGCGTCCTCAGTCATCAGATCGCCGAATTCTCGCGCCAGATCCTGAGCCTGGTTGGTGGAGTAGCCATACTCATCTTCCTGCAACCACGGCTGACGCTCACGACCTTGGCGGTGGTCCCCATCGTGGTCGGGACCGCCCTGTTGTTCGGCCGCAGGTTGCGCCGCGTCAGCACGGCGGTACAGGACAAGGTCGCCGCCGCCAGCGGCCAGGCCGAGGAGGTGTTCAGCCAGATCCGGACGGTGCAGAGCTTCGTCCAGGAACCCTTCGAACGAACACGCTACGGCCACCGGATTACCGAGATCGTAAAGAACGCACTCCGGCGGGCGCGGATAAGGGGCGTCTTCTTCGGAGTAGTCACCTTCGCCAGCTTCGGCGGCATCGTCATCGTGCTGTGGCAGGGCGGCATCATGGTACTCGAGGGCCAACTCACGGCCGGGCAGCTGGTCAGTTTCCTGTTATACACCATCTTCATCGCCGCTTCGGTGGGGGCTTTGGCCTCGTTCTTCAGCAGCTACCAGGAATCGATCGGCGCTGCGGAGCGGGTGTTCGAAATTCTCGAGGCCCCGGCAGGAATCGCCGATCCAGCGAACCCCAAACAGCTCAGCTCTCCGGTGCGGGCCGAGGTCACCTACGATGAGGTCTCGTTTTGGTATCAGGATGACGTGCGCGACCCGTGGGCCTTGCAGAATATTTCGCTCACCATACGTCCGGGGGAGACGGTGGCGTTGGTGGGCCCATCGGGCAGCGGCAAGACCACGCTCGCCAATCTCCTCCCCCGCTTCTGGGATCCCAAGCGGGGCCGGATACTGCTCGATGGAGTCGATATTCGTCAACTGCGCCTGGCCGACCTCAGGTCGACCATCGGCCTGGTGCCCCAGGAACCGGCTCTGTTCAGCGGCACGGTCAAACAGAACATCGCTTACGCCAAGCCGGACGCTAGTATCGAAGAAGTAGAAAACGCTGCCAAAGCGGCCCACGCCCACGAGTTCATCTCCAGACTACCCAAACGGTATGCTACCGTCGTGGGTGAGCGCGGAGTCAAACTCTCCGGCGGCCAGCGCCAGCGGATCGCCATCGCCCGGGCCATCCTCAAGGACCCGGCCATCCTGGTGCTGGACGAGGCCACCTCGAGCCTGGACACCGAAAGCGAACGCCTGATCGAGGACGCTCTCGAACGGCTGCTGGCGGGCCGAACGACTTTGATCATTGCCCACCGCCTGAGCACGGTGTTGCGAGCCAACCGGTTATTGGTGGTGGATCACGGACGCATCGTGGAACAGGGCAGCCACCAGGAGCTGCTGGAGGCCGGTGGATTATACGCCCGTCTGTACCAGCACCAGTTCCGGGAGCGCGCCCCCAATCGCTCCGTGCAAGTCCCGTCCGAGGCTATGGCGCAACCGAAGGGTGCCTGACCGTACCGCCCTGCGTCCCGTTCCGAACGTCGTGTGCTTCGAGAGGGTGGTAGCCGTCTAGCTATACTTAGGACGGTCGGAATTGCCAACACCCTCTAC
>JBDHMR010000108.1:0-11008 GCA_039656035.1 Gemmatimonadota bacterium | reverse complement strand
CCCTTGCCCACGGCGTCCTCGCCGGGCCAGTAGACATCGGCCAGCGCCTGGTTGACGATGATCTCTCCGCCGGGCCGATCGAGGTCACTCCGCTCGAGTTCGCGTCCGGCGAGCAGCGGGATGCCCATGGTGGCGAAGTAGCCGGGCGTCATGCTCTTGGTCTTGGGGCAGTCGGGCGCGTCGCCCTCGGCGGTGACGCCTTGGATGAAAATGGCGTAGCAACCCGCCCCGTGGGCCAGTGGCAGCGCATCGACGGCACCCACACTCAGCACACCGGGCAGGGCCTCGATGCGCTCGAACAGCTGGGTCATGAAACCCGCCACCGAGGCGTGATCCTGGTAGTCGGCCTCGGGCAGGTTGACCTCGAACGTCACCACACCTTCGGGATCGAAACCCATGTCCACGCGATGAAGTGCCTGGAACGAATTCCACGACGCCAAGGCCCCCGCCAGCAGCACCAGGGCAATGGCCACCTGGGCTCCGACCAGGATGCGACCACCCAGGGTGGCGCTGCGGTCATCGGTGTTGCCGCGCCCCAGCGTGGCCAGTGCGCGTGCCACCGTATCGCGACCGAACCGTACCATTGGCAACAAACCGAGGATCAGCGTCAAACCCAACGTGATGGTCAAAGTGAAAAGCGCCGTGCGGCCGTCCACCATTGTCGATAGTTCGTCGAGCCGGGGCAGGCTCTGGGGAAACGCGCCGGTAATGGCGCGAAGCCCGGCGCCGCCGAGGAACAACCCCAGGGCCGCGGATGCGCCGGCAACCACGGCCGATTCGACCAGGAAGTACTTGAGCAGCGCCATGCGGTCGGCGCCCAGTGCCGTGCGAAGGGCCACGTCCCGCCGCCGGCCTTCGGTGCGAATGAGGAACAGGTTGGCCACGTTGGCACCGGCCATGAACAGCACCAGGCCCACCGACCCGAGCAACACCCACAGCGTGTTGGCCGTGTTGCCCACCACGCGTTCTTGTAGCGTCCTGACGCGAACGCCGAAACCCGACGCTTCGATGAATTGGTCGTTGTAGACCTGCGGGAAGGTTTCGCCATACGTCCCGAAGACCCGTTCGACGTCGGCCCGCGCCTGCTCGAACGAGACGCCGTCATCGAGTCGGGCGACCGTGTTGAGATAGTGACTGTTGATCGGGCGGCTGGCCGGGTCGTGGCCCCAGGGTATCCAGGCGTCGGTCTCGAGGTCGGGCAGATGGACGCCGGCCTCCATGACGCCGATCACCGTGCGCGAGTGGCCGTCGAGTTGGATCGTCTGCCCCAGCACTTCGTGGTCGGCCCCATAGCGGCGCATCCATAGTCCGTGACCCAATACCACGGCGTCGCTGCCGCCGGGGATGTCGTCATCTGCGTCGATCAGTCGGCCCAAGGCTGGGCGGGCTCCGAACACCGGCATCATCGAGTGAGTGACCCGGGCGATGACGATCCGTTCGGGTGGGCCATTGCCCGATAGGCTGGCCATCATGGGGCCGTAGGCGCCCATGTTGGAGAAGGCCTGGGTCTCATCCCTCATGTGGAAGTAGCCGCGGATGGACAATCCCCAGGCCTGGTTTTCGCCGAAGTTGGGTACCGGGTGATCGATGGTGATGAGCCGGTCAGCCGCCGGGTAGGGCAGCGGTCGAAGGAGCACCGCGTCTACCAGTCGGAACATGGCCGAGTTGGAGGCGATGGCGATCGCCAGGGTGGCGATGGCGACGGCGGTGAACCCCGGCGAACGCCTGAGGGACCGGACTGCAAGTCGGAGGTCGTGGGTGAGCCGAAACGGTCCACGACCGCGTAGCTCGCTACCCTTTTCTCGATGCCCGCTCGACACTCGCTCCCCTATGCCCTCCTTCACCAGGTCCCAGGCGATCCCGGGCCATCGCATGGTGGCCCTCAGTCTGCCGCGCTCCTCGATTTCGTCCGCCCACCGCTCGCGGCAGAACTGGGCGAGTTCTTCCCCGTGTTCCGCGCGATAGGTGGCGGGGAAGGACCTGAGGAGGATGCGGAACATGGTTTCTAATGGGGTCATGATGCTTTAAACCTTTGCCTGTACTGTAGTTACCGTGTTAGATGCCGCTATTACCTATCTACGCACAGCTGATACTAAGGTCTATTGATAGGTATCATTTAACCCTATTTTACGGCCAAGCGCAAGAAAGGTTTCGCGGCTTTTCCGCCAATTGGCTAAAACCCGCTCGAGCGGTAGCTTCACTCCTCGACTCACATCCCGCTACGAGGAACACTATGCGCACATTATCCAGGGCATTTACTGTGGCAGTGCTGTTGGGAGGCTTGGCATGGAGCCCACTCGCCGGTCAGGCTTCGATCGACATCGAAGATTTTCGCGCCATGCTGATCGACGGATTCGAGAAGGCCCGTACCATGGACATGGAGTTCGCCATGGCGATTCCCGATTCGGCATTACGCTGGGCGCCGACCGAAGGCGTGCGCACATTCACCAAACAGATAGCGCACGGCGGACTCGAGAACACTCTATTCGTGGCCGGGCCAGTTCTGGGCGAGGCGATGCCGGAGCGAGGCGACACCGCGGTGTATCTCAATGACAGGGAGGCGTTGATCGCCGAGCTCAATGCCGCGTACGATTACGTCATTGCCGGAGTGCAGGCGCTTCCGGCCGAGGAGTTTCTGGTCGAGACGACACTGTTCGGGCAGCAGATGCCGAAGTGGCGGGTGATGTTGCAGGCACTGACGCACGGCATCTGGACCCGGGGCCAGATGGTGCCGTATTTCCGTATGAATGGGTTGGCGCCGCCGAGGTATAGGGCTTTCTAGCTAGTTGCCCACCTTGGCCTTCAGCTCCTCGAAGAAATTCTGCACGATCACCAGATCGCCCGAAACATCCCCGGCGCCCTCGCGCTCGATCACGAGGAACCGGCCGTCGGGCGCCACGGCGTACATCGTGTTGCCGCGATTCACTTCGTACTCGTTCTGGCTCGGCAGGTGGATGGTAGCGACTTTCGTGGCGGCGCTCGGGCCGTTCCGCATGTCCATCTCTTCGATGGCCCGGCGATCGCTGCGGTAATACAACTTTGTCCCGTCGGCGCTCCAGGTCGGCTCGTCTCCGCCGCCGGTGGAGAGTTGCCACCGCCCTTCCTCGACTTGGGGGAACGGCCGCAAATAGATCTCCATGTTGCCCGACTCGGCGGAGGCATAGGCCAGCCAGCGGCCGTCGGGAGACAGCGTTGCGCCGCGCTTGCGGAACTCGGTGGTGATCAAGGTGATCGGCACGCTGTCGATACCCGGCCGTATGGCGTGAATGCCACCCTCATTCCTGAACAGTAGCCACGCCCCATCGCTGGACAACGACGCCTCCAACACGTCCGATTCGAGATCGACCAACCGTTGCGCCTCGCCACTCCCATCAGCCCGTTTGACCCACACTTCCCACTTGCCGCCCCTGTTCGACAGAAACGCCACCGATGCGCCATCCGGTGTCCATGCGGGGCGGACGTTGTCCTCTCCGCCGAACGTGAGGCGCGACAGCGGGCCCTGATCCAATCGCTTGATCCAGATGTCGGCCCGATTGTCGGTGATGATTTCTACGGCCAGTCTCGTGCCGTCAGGGGACAGGGCCAATCCCTCGAATTCTTCGTCCCGGACCCACGCGGGATCAACCTTACGAGTAACGCCGTCCCGCGTGGCCCACACGACCCGCTCCGGCGTGTTGGTACCCTCGGTCGTGTAGACCAAGGTGCCGTTGTCAGCCAGTGCTAGATCATTGAAGCCGTTGGCGCGAAGTCCCACACCGTCGAACATCGCTACCGGAGGGCCGCTGAGCGCCATGGCGTCGACGTCCAGCGGCGCGGCCATCAGGGTTCCCTCTGCGGTGAGGTACACCAGGTGACCCGAAGCGGCGTAGGTGCCGTACACTCCCGTCACGGCTTCGCGGGATTCCCCGGTGGACAGGTCGATCAGGTGTACCTGGTACTCCCAATGTTCGTTAGGGTCGGCCGACGTGACGGTGACGATGGCGCCCCGTCCTCCCGGGAGAATCGTGGGATTGTAGTACTCTGCGCCGGCAACGCCGGCTCGGACCGTCACCACTTCCTCGGCCGGTCCGCCACCAGCCGGAATGTGCCTCAGCGTGGCGCTCTCATCGGGGAAGAAATAGAGGGAATTCTCAGGTCCCCAGGAGAGGCCGATCCAAACGGTCGAGTCCCACAGGGTGACGGGCGGCCCACCCCTCAGGGAGGCGACCTTCGGTATGGCGTTGCCTCCTGTCAGGTCGATGAACGCCACCTGGTGACCGTCCGCTGAGACCCGGGGGTAGAACGCTCCTTCGGTGCCAGGGATCGGTTGGGCCGAAAGCTGGGCGAATGGACGTCGAAACAGCATACGCGTTTGGCCGTCCCCCGGAGCATCGCCGGCATAGATGAGCTCCGCTCCATCGGGGGTGATGGTCAGTCGGTTGGGTGTCCCACCCCCGTAGTACGCGGGCCCCACCGGATCGTCCACTGCAACGACGAAGCGTGATACCGGCTTGGCCGGCTCGGGCCGCGAGCCCAGCCACGCCACCATGGCCAACGCAATCGCGGCCACCGCCACGGCGCCCACACTTAGGGGGTTCCACAAGGACGCGCGACCCGCGCCGACCACCTGCGCTGGCTGTGCCACGCTGAAGCCTGGGTTGGCCAGGGCCTCGGCGAACTGGACCGCGGTGGAGAATCGGTCTGCCGGGAGCTTGCTCAGCGCCTTGTCGATGGCCATGGCCACGTGGGGCGGCACGGTGTCACGCGCGGCGGTGACCGGCGGTGCCTTCTCGGTGATCACCTTGGCCACGATGGCCTGCGCCGTCGATCCCGTGTAGGGCGGGTCGCCGGCCAGCATCTCGTACAGCATGGCGCCGAGAGAATAGATGTCGCTCCGGGCGTCGAGTTCCCGGTCGCCCATGGCCTGTTCGGGGCTCATGTACTGGGGTGTGCCGATCGACAGGCCGGTCTCGGTGAGCCGCGTGCCACCGGCCGCCGCCGAGATGGCCAAGGCGATGCCGAAATCGGCGATCAGAGCCTGGCCGTCGTGCAATAGGACGTTCTCCGGCTTGATGTCCCGATGGATGACCCCCTGCCGATGGGCATAGTCGAGCGCGGCGGCCAAGCTGCGGGTGATCTCGATGGCATCCTCGATCCCCAGCTGCTTCTCTTTGTCCAGTTTGTCCCTGAGGGTATCGCCCTCGACGTAGGGCATGACGTAGAAGAGGAAGGAATCAGCCTCGCCCGAATCTTGTCCCTGAGGGTATCGCCCTCGACGTAGGGCATGACGTAGAAGAGGAAGGAATCAGCCTCGCCCGAATCGTGCAGCGGCAGGATATGGGGATGCTGCAGATTGGCGGTGACCTTGATCTCGTTGAGAAACCGCTCAGCCCCAATGACCGCGGCCAGCTCCGGCCGCAGCACCTTGAGCGCCACCTTGCGGTCGTGCTTCATATCATGGGCTTGGAACACGATGGCCATGCCCCCCTGGCCCAACTCACCCTCGATGCGATAGCGGTCGGCGATGGCGGGCGTGAGGCGTTCGGTGATTTCGGACATGGAAGGTAAGGTGCGACAATCGCCCGTGGGGCGCTAGGCGGACAGCCGGTCTGGCGGTAGGGGCGAGCCCTGCCTACTTGCTCCTTAGCCTCCCCAGCAACACCTGCCCCGACTCCGCCACAGTCTTCATCCGTTCTTCGAGCAGTCTGATCTCACTGAGGTAGTGCGAGTCGTCGTCGACTTCGTGTGATAGATCGGTCAATTGCGAGGTCAGTTCCTGGAGTCGGCGGACTACCTCGGCACTATCTTCGGCGGACGGCTTCATGTGGGCCGAGACCACGTCGGAATGGATGCTGACGACTTCCTTGAGCGCTTGTCTAGCTTTGGTCCGCACTTTCTCGATTTGATCTCCCATCTGGCCGCTGACTTGGGTCAAACGCTCGTTGGCGGCGCCGACCTTTCCGAGGATGGTGTCGAGATCCTCAACCAGATGAGAAATTCGATCAAGGAAGTGGTTCAAATCGGTCGCCAGTTCCCCGAACTCATCGTCCGACCGGGCCTCCGAACGCTGTGATAGATCGAATGTGCCTTTGGCCAGGCGTGACATCATCGATCGCAATCGGAGGAGCGGCTCCATTCGAATGCGGAGGAGGAACAGGACGATCGAGTGCAGGATTACGTTGGCCATCCCCACAACGGAGATCACGCGCGCTTCCTGCCACCACTCCTCCATTCGGGTCGCCTGATACTTGCGGACGACCACGCGTCCGACCACGTCACCCGGACGCAAGTTCGAATGGCAGGTGGTGCAGAATTCCTCGGCGTGGACGTCGACGATGGCTTCGTTATGGCGGCCGACGGACCATTCCGGAGGAATGCCGTGGGGCTCGTAACCGAAGTTGCGTTGAATGGCCGCCTTGGTGCTGTCGGTCGGCTCGATGGCGATCTCGAATCCGAGGTTCTGGTGATTACGCCGGAGGATGGGATAGATGGTGCGGGCCGCCACCGGGCCGCCGCGGTTGAGCATGATGTTCTTGACGTCTTCGGCCAGTCGCTCGGCCACCAATTCCGTGGCTTCCCGGTCCTGATGGCGGAAGTGGTACGACTCGAGAGCCAGGCGCCCCCCCAGTTCGAGTACCACGATCGCCGTCAGAGCCAGGAGGAAATCCCGGATCGTGCGGATGACGAACGACCGGTCGAACCGGCCCGCCATCGAGTCCATGCGTGCCCCTTTGCCGCGGAGTTCTCTTAGAGAAGCGACCCGCGGGGCGGCGAGTTCCCGTGATGGGGCGGCGGTAAGGCGGTAGGGGCGGTAACGGGAGGTAGCTTGACCATCAGGCGCGTGTGTAAAATCCTCGGCTTTTACCGCTTTTCCCCGCTACTCGACTACCAAGCAATGGCCATTATCTGCCACCGACCGTCTTCCTTGATGAGAATCAGGTGGTTGACGCCTTCCTTTATAATAGGAGATCCCCTTGGGGTTTCCGCCGCCTGGTAGTGGCTGCGGATCGACGCCACTTCGCCTGTGATGTTCACGTCGCGATCGACTTCCCATTCAAAGAAGGCTCGTGGAGCAATACGCGGCCGGGCGTCGGCCTGGAATTCGTCTTCCGTCATAACGCCGCGCACCCGGTCCTCGAAGGCGTTGGGCGACACCCGGGCGTCGGGATGGAACAGCGACTTGGAGAGTTCCCAGTCGCGCTCGCTGTCGTTGGTGCCGGAGATGGATTGGTACAGTGCGGCCATGATTCGTTCGATGGCGGCGAGGTCGGATATAGGGGCTTCTGTGTTCATCGCCGCCAAGGCCACCAACGGCCGCTGCCCCGTTTCGCATCACCAGGTTCCGCCTCGGTTCGGCGGCTGGCACTGAGGAACTCGCCCGCAGTCTGAAACCGGTCCCCAGGCGCCTTGGCCATGGCCTTCTCGATGGCGAACCATATGGGATCGGGAAGCTCCGGCCGGACAGTCCTGAGATCGGGCACTGGATCGTGCACGTGGCGCGCCAGTAGTCCCTGCGCCGTGGGCGCGGTGAACGGCTCGCCGCCCGACAGCATCTCGTACAACACACACCCCAGCGCATAAATGTCGGACCTGCCGTCGACCTTGTCGGCCGCGGCCTGCTCCGGGCTCATGTAGGTAGGCGTGCCGATCACTATGCCGGTCGAGGTCAGCTTGTTGCCCTGTTCGGCCTGTACCACCGCTCGGGCGATGCCGAAATCGGCCAGGCCCACGTTGTCGCCCGAGAGGAGGATGTTCTCCGGCTTGACGTCGCGGTGGACGATGCCTCTCTCGTGAGCGTAGTCGAGCCCCTGGGCCACGGCGTCGGCGATGGTGAGCGCGTCGTCGATGGGCAGCTGCCCCTCGCGGTCGATCCGGTCGCGCAACGTCTCGCCCTCGAACAGCGGCATGACGCAGTAGAGCCACTCACCGGAAGTCCCCGCGTCGGTGAGCGATACCACGTTGGGGTGTTCCATGGTAGAAGCGATCTCCACCTCTCGGGCGAAACGGTCCGCACCCACGGCTTGAGCCAACTCACGCCTGAGGACCTTGACCGCTACCGGCTTCCCCTCGACCTGGTCGAGGGCGCGGTACACCGACGCCATGCCACCCTCGCCGATCAGGCCGTGGATGACGTAGCGACTGCTGAAGATGGAACCGGGTTCGACGTGGTGGGGCAATGGGCTATGGGTTGTGGGCTATGAGCTGTGAGCAGCTCTGTGTGACATCAAGATTCACAAATCAACAATCACCAATGAATTGCCGGAGACTCGGTCAGGGCAGGTACTTCTCCGGTATCGGCTCCCCACCGATCGGTTCGTCCCAAATAATGGCCGTGATCCACCAGCGGCCGTCATGTCGTACTGTCTGGAACGAATTCACACCGCGCCCCAACACAGATTCGTCGCCCCAGTTGTGTTTCTCGTATGTGCTGAACACGTGGGCGATGTCGCCGTAGCGCTCTTCGACCCGGTGGATCTCGCCTTCGATGAACCCTCGGTCGGTAGCCGCGGACAGGTCGGTGAACTCGTCGACCCAGGCGATGAACCCCTCGACCGAAAGGGGCGTGAACACTCCCCCGGTCTGCTCCGTGTTGGGGATCAGCAGTGCACCCTCCAGGAACAGCGTCCTGAATCGATCCCAGTCGAAGTCCTTGGCCGGCTCCCGGGCGATGGCTGCGTAGGCCGCCAGCACGATTGCCCGGGGCGATTCCACATCCGATGGCATGGCCTCCACTTCCTGCCCACCAGCCGGTCCAGCCACGACTGCCGCAGCCAGTACCCCGACCGCCAGCCCCGCCAGCGTGATTTTCCGCATTTCCGCCCCCGGCCCCAAGTCGACTATATGTTGCACCCTCAATGGCTTACCCGCCAGCCCCACGGCCCCCGCTGCTCCCGCTGCCCTCGCTGCCCCCGCTGCCATCTGCCCCCGCCGAAAATGTCTCATTTCCCCCCCTCCCCGCGCCTCTACTAATAGAATGCCCAAGCTCATCGTACTCTTCGTCGTCGCCTTCGTGGACATGGTAGGGATCGCCATGGTGATCCCCCTGTTGCCGTACTACGCTACGGACTTGGGCGTAGGGGCCGTCATGGTGGGGGTCCTGATCTCGGCGTTCTCCCTGGCCCAGCTGGTCTGCGCGCCAGCCTGGGGCCGGTTTTCAGACAAATTCGGCCGCCGCCCGGCCATCCTCATAGGGTTGGTCATCACCGCACTGGCCTACGGCATGTTCGCCATGGCGGATTCGATCTGGCTGCTGTTGGCGGCCCGGATCGTTCAGGGGCTGGGTGGCGGTACCATCGGTGTGGTCCAGGCCTACGTGGCCGACGTGAGCAGCGATGAAGACCGCACCAAGAGCCTGGGTTGGCTCTCGGCCGTGTCCTCCATGGGCGCCGTTGTCGGGCCGGCCCTCGGCTCGGTGGCCATCAGCATGGCGGGCCGCCAGGCTCCCGGGTTCGCGGTCGCCGCCATCGCCCTGTTGGTGGCTCTGTTCGCTTGGCGCTACCTGGGGGAAACCGAAGTCGGTGAGGCCACAGCACAGCACCGGGCCATGGCGCCAACGTCCGGGCTGGCAGCCATTCGTCGGGTGGCCACCAATCG
Organism: Gemmatimonadota bacterium; assembly: GCA_039656035.1. Classification (GTDB taxonomy): domain Bacteria; phylum Gemmatimonadota; class Gemmatimonadetes; order Gemmatimonadales; family GWC2-71-9; genus N074bin45. The sequence goes on along the minus strand of JBDHMR010000108.1, from coordinate 1,435 downwards.
GCGCGATCCAGCTGCCCGGCTCATCTGGATATACGCTATCGCCATCGGGGCATTCTACGGCACGGTGCCCACGATGCCGCTGCTGCTGGGCGACCGGCTGGGCATCACCGAGCACACCATCGGCTACGCCATCATGTACCTGGGCGCCATGGGAGTGGTGGTGCGTGGCTTGATCCTGGGCCGCATGGTGGACCGGTTCGGCGAAGAACGCCTGTCCCGGCTGGGGATAGTGCTGCTGGCCGGCGGGCTGGCCCTGCTGGGGGTGACCACCAGCTATGCCATGCTGGTCGCCTCACTGACGCTGATGCCGCTGGGCACGGCCTTCCTGTTCCCGGCGGTGACGGGCCAGCTGTCGAAGGTCGTCGCCAAAGGCGAACGGGGCCTGTACATGGGAGTGCAGCACACATTCGGCGGCGCGTCCCGCGTGGTATTCCCCATCGCCGCAGGCATAATGATGGATCACGTCGGCCTCGGCGTACCGTTCGTGGTGGCTGGAGCGTTGGTGTTGCTGACGATACCGCTGACGCGATGCTCACTGGCAGTGGACGGTGGACGGTGGACGGAGGAATGTCCTCAGGCGTCTGCCGCCCGCAGCTGACCGCGGCCCTCCCCGGAAGCCCTACCGCTGGCCCAATCTCCTCGCCTTCCTTATAGTTAGGCTTTCCGACATCATAGATGTTCGATCCAGCTCACAGCCCACAGCCTACAGCCCTTTGCCCAATACCCTCGACCGCCTGACCGCTGCCTTATCTGACCGCTACACCATCGATCGTGAGCTCGGTGAGGGCGGTATGGCGACCGTGTACCTGGCGCACGACGTCAAGCACGACCGCAAGGTGGCGCTCAAGGTCCTGCGCCCGGAGTTGGCGGCGGTTATCGGAGCCGAGCGTTTCCTGGCCGAGATCAAGACTACGGCCAATTTGCAGCACCCCAACATCCTGCCGTTGTACGATTCGGGTGAGGCCGATTCCTTCCTTTATTACGTCATGCCGTTCATCGACGGCGAGTCGTTGCGCGATCGACTCGAGCGCGAGAAACAGCTCCCCATCGAGGACGCCGTTGCCTTGGCCATGGAGATCGGATCGGCACTCGACTACGCCCACCGGCAGAATGTCATCCACCGGGACATCAAACCCGAGAACATCCTGCTGCACGACGGGCGGGCAACAGTGGCTGATTTCGGCATCGCCCTGGCGATATCGAGCGCCGCCGGAAGTAGTCGCATGACCGAAACCGGGATGTCGCTGGGCACGCCGCACTATATGAGTCCCGAGCAGGCCATGGGGGAGCGCGAGCTCACCGCCAAGAGCGACGTATATGCGCTGGGCGCCGTGACGTACGAGATGCTGTCGGGCGAACCGCCGTTCACCGGCCCCACCGCTCAGGCAATCGTGGCCCGAGTGATGACCGAGAAGCCTCGGCCGTTGAAGCCCAT
>JBDHMR010000107.1:0-5790 GCA_039656035.1 Gemmatimonadota bacterium | reverse complement strand
CCTGCCACCAAACGCGTCGGCGGGGTGAAGATCGGAGATCCGGTCTCCCACCCACCAACTGCCGGCCATGTCCAGATCCAGATCGCGTTCAGCTTCGCGATACAACCGTGTCCCCGGTTTGCGGCAGTTGCACGGGCCGTCGTCTGGGAAATGGGGGCAGTAGTAAGTGGCGTCGACAGTGGCGCCGTCCTGGGCCAGGAGTTCTTCCACTCTAGCCTGTACGCGCTGATAATCGTCGTCAGTCAGCAGCCCCCGGCCTATGCCCGATTGATTGGTGACGATGACAACGGCGAACCCCGCCCGGGCCAGCCGGGCCAAGGCCACACCGGCCCCGGGGAGGAGTCGCACGTCGTTCGGGTCCTTCAGGAAACCGGGATCATCTACCAGCGTGCCATCTCGATCCAGGAACACCGCCGGTCTGGGTGTCATAGGGCCACGGCTTGGGCCAGCGCGGTGCCGACCAGTTCCAAGGATTCGGCGGCGAGCGTCCGGGGGTCGAGTAGGACCTTGTCGTCCGCTACCCGGGCCACAACCGGTGGATCTCCCGCTCTGAGTCTCCGCAGGAGTTCCTCCGCCCCGAGTTGCCCCGGGGTCAGTTCGACCAGCGTGGTGGGTAACGGGGCGTCTGGGAAAGCCCCGCCACCAACTGCGGAATGACCGGGAACCTGTCGTGGCTCGAGCGAAGAGGGACAGGCTGCCGCCAACGTGGCCGCCAGCGCCTTGAGATCCTCGGCAGACAGCGTCAGCATGCGGAGAACTGGTATGTCGGTGAGCGCTTTGCCTGGGTCGCGGTAGAGTCCCAGAGTAGCCGCCAGACCGGCCAGGGTGAACTTGTCGGCTCGCAGCGCGCGTGCCAGGGGGTTGCCGCGGCACCGGCCGATCAGGTCGGTTGCGCCGACCATGCAGCCGGCCTGGGGGCCGCCCAACAGCTTGTCGCCGCTGAACACCACGACGGTGGCCCCGTCGGCGAGGGCTTGCTGCACCCGTGGTTCCCCCCGCAGCCCCCAGGCGCCAAGGTCTACCAGCAAGCCGCTGCCTACATCGTGTACGTAGGGAACCTGGTACTGGGATGCCAGTTCCGCCAATGTGGACGGCTCCGGTGTGGCAACGAATCCGGTCTGTTCGAAATTGGACCGGTGCACCGTCAGGATAGCCGCCGCCCCGGTGTCCAGCGCCGCCCGGTAGTCATCGAGGTGGGTCCGGTTGGTGGTGCCGATTTCCCGCATCCGGGCGCCGCTCTTGGCCAGGATATCGGGAATGCGAAACGAGCCGCCGATTTCGATGAGTTCCCCTCGCGAGATCACCACGCCCCGATCTTCCGCCGCCTCGTTGAGTATCAGTGCCAGAGCCCCGGCCGCATTGTTGACGACCAGGGCGTCCTCGGCCCCGGTGAGCTCCGCCAGGAGCGAGCGGCAGTGTGTCTGGCGGCTCCCGCGCACGCCACAACTCAGATCGAACTCCACGGTGCTGTAGCCGTGTGCTACCCCGCGCACGGCCTCGGCGGCGGCGTTGGCGAGTGGAGCGCGGCCCAGGTTGGTGTGCAGCACAACGCCCGTGGCATTGAACACTGGCCGCAAGGTCGGGGTCATGCGGTGCTCGACCGCGGCTTTGACCTCGGTCGACCAGTCGATGGGGGCCACGCCATCGAGGCGGCGGGCCTTGCCGATAACCTCGCGAATGGCTTCGACCACGACGGCCCTGGGCGTGTCGGTCAGAAGCGGGCTCAACTCTGGGCTGCGCAACAGTCGGTCGACTGAGGGGAGTTGCCGTCGAGGATCGGTCATGGGTCAGTTACCTCGCCGCTGTCCGGACGCGCCAAGCTGTCGGGGTCAATGTTCAGGCTGTCCCGGGGACCAGGCGGGAGAGAATCGTCGGCGGGCGGCTCCGGAGGCGGTGGCGGGATTGGCGCAACGAAGCCCGCCCCGCCGCCGCTCTCACCCTCGACCCCGTTGACATTGCGGATTCCGAAAATGGCGACGAAGTATCGCCCGTCCGGTATCAGTGGCTCTGCCAACCGAAGGATCAACCTGTCAAAAAGGCGGGGCCGTTCTTCGAGGAGCGACTGCATAGCCGTGTCCGCGGCTACCGCACCTTTCCCCGGTTCTACCTCGGGGCCGCTCGGCGCCAAGGTGTCCGCTTGAACGGAATCGGCAGGGGGTAGGGAATCGAGGGCCGCGGTCGAGTCTGAGGCGGCCGTGTCGGCCGGTACGATTCTGGGGTAAAGGCTGTCGTGCTCCTCTCGAGGCAGCAGGCTTAGCGTTGGAATGGGGAGTGAATCCGGCAACAACACCACTCGCGCCGCGGCACTGTCGACACGTTGGTAGGGGTCGAGTTGCTGGTTGAAGGTGATGGCCAAAGTCAGGCTATCCAGGATGGTGATGGAGCGAACGCGGGGCCCGATGGTGTCGTGGGGGAACGCCCATAGCGAGCCGACGTCTGATGTGCCCCGGGTTATGGTGATTGAGTCGAACGACTCGCGCCGGTCGAATTGCCGGTTGTTGTTCTGGTCGACGACCCCGTACACCTGGTAATTCCCAGTGGGCAGTGGGCCAATGACAAACCGGCCGGTCGAATCGGTGAACCCTTTATAGGTAAGGCTGTCGGGCATCAGGGTGGCAAGCACCAGTCCTTGGGACATGGGGCGTCCTGCCACCCAGTCGATGAGCGTACCGCTGAGCGTATCGGTTGGGAGTGTGGCGCCGGTGCTAAAAGTGATTACCGTCGATGCGTCGCTGCGGTTGCGCTCGACGTCGGTAATTCCAGGAAGGAGCTCCACCCGGTATACCCGGTCGGGTTGCCAGCCTTCGCGCGGTTTGACGGTGACACGATCGTGGCGCCACGAAATCTTGGGCACACGTTCGGTAGGCGATACCACGATGAGTTTCTCGAGCGTCCCCGAGCCGAGTCCAAGGTTGGGCGCTTGTCCTTCGGCCACTACTTCGTTGAACACGAACTCGACCCGGTCGTTGAATCCCGGGAACACACCGAGCGACTCCGGCACCGTCCTCAGCAGGATGGGCGGTGCCTGGTCGGGGGGTCCCCCCGGCGGGGCTTCGATGTTGGCGCAGGCAAGCGCCGCCGTCACCACCAACAGTCGGGGGGAGAGACCGGTCACAAACAGCCCAACAACTGCCGTTTCTGACCGAGTACGGTGGCTTGGTCCTGCCACGAGGCCAGTTTTCTGCGTTCCGTGTCCACCACCTCGGCCGGCGCCCGGGTCAGGAACTTTTCGTTGGCGAGTTTTTGTTTCTGGCCGGCGATGAGTTTCTCCAGGCGCTCGTGTTCCGATCCCAGGCGGCCGCACTCCCGCTCGAGATCAACGGCGTTCCCCAGAGGAACGAACACGCCGGTGCCATCGGTCAAGACGGCGTGGCCGCCGGGTTCCTTGGGGTGTTCTCCGAAGTGGAGTGTCTCGACCTTTGCCAGTCGCTGAATGGTGGCGGCTTCCTCTTCGAACGCGGGATGCGAACGGGACACCCAGATCGACACCGCGCGTCCCGGCGTGATGTTGTATTCCGCTCTGATAGCCCGCACCGCGGATACCAATTCCTGAACCATCCCGAACGCGGTCGTGGCCTCGGCGTCGATCGCGCGACGATCAGTTTGCGGCCACGGGGCAACGCCGATGCTGGCGTCGTCCGGTCGGCCGGGGAAACGGCGCCACAACGTCTCGCTAATGAATGGCGTTACCGGATGCAGCAGCCGGAGCGCCACATCGAACGTCTGTGCCACCACGGCGCGAGCCACGTCACCGCCTGGCGCGTCGCCGAAGAGGCGCGGCTTGATTTGCTCGAGATACCAATCAGCCAGATCGGACCAGATGAAGTGGTAGATGGTAGTGGCGGCCTCGTTCAGTCTGAATTGCTCGTAGGCACGCGTGGCCGTAACAACGGTTTCCTCACACCGTGCCAGAATCCAGCGATCGGCCAGGGTCAATTCTTCGGGGGCGATGGCGTTGGGCCCCGGTCCCGTCAGCGGCCTGACGGCCTCGGGAATATTGCCGAGGACGAACCGGCCGATATTCCACAGCTTGTTGGCGAAGTTCCGGCCGACAGCGAAGGAGTTTTCCAGGTCGTCGGGGTCGAGAATCAAGTCCGTTCCCACAGCCATTCCCGACACGACCGTGTAGCGGAGCGCGTCCGCCCCAAAGCGGTCGACCACCTCCAAGGGATCGATACCGTTGCCCAACGACTTCGACATCTTGCGATGCTGGGTGTCGCGGACGGTGCCGTGCAGGTAGATGGTAGTGAACGGGATTTCACCTTTGAACTCGAGTCCGGCCATGATCATGCGTGCCACCCAGAAGAACAGGATCTCGGGCGCTGTGGCCAGGACGTTGCCGGGATAGAATTTGGCCAGGTCGGGGGTTTTGTCGGGCCACCCGAGGCTGCTGAACGGCACCAGCCAAGAGGAAAACCATGTGTCGAGAACGTCTTCGTCCTGGCGTAACGAACCGCCGCAGCTGGGGCATCTTTCCATGGCTGTGCGGCTGACGTGGATGGGTGAATCGCAAGCCTCGTCGTCGCAGTACCAAACGGGGATGCGGTGGCCCCACCACAATTGCCGGGAGATGCACCAGTCCCTGATGCCGCCGAGCCACTGATCGAAGTCGTCCCCTCGCCGCTTGGGGAGGAAGGTGAGACGGCCGTCCCGATGGGCTTCGAGTGCCGGTGCCGCCAGTGGCTCCATCTTGACGAACCATTGCTCCGACAAGCGCGGCTCCACTACGGTACCACAACGGTAGCAATGCCCCACCGCGTGCTGGTGCGGTTCGATTTTTTCCAGCAACCCGAGCTCTCCGAAGTGGTCCACGACGCGTTGCCGGGCCTCATAGCGGTCGAGGCCGCGGAATTCCTCGGGCGCGTCGTCGCTGACGTGGCCGTGAACGTCCAATACCACGATCGGCTCGAGGCCGTGCCGTTGTCCGATTTCGAAGTCGAGCGGGTCGTGCGCCGGCGTGACCTTGACGGCGCCGGTCCCGAATTCAGGGTCGACCCCCGAGTCCGCCACGATGGGGATTTGCCGGCCCGTGAGTGGCAGGTCGATCAGTTTCCCGACCAGGGACCCGTAACGCTCGTCCTCCGGGTGCACGGCCACGGACGTGTCTCCCAGCATTGTCTCAGGCCGGGTGGTGGCCACGGTAACGTGTCCCGAGCCGTCTGCCAGGGGGTATTGCAGGTACCATATCTTGCCGGCCACGTCCTTCTTTTCGGCCTCTTCGTTGGAGAGCGCGGTGAGGCACCGGGGGCACCAGTTGATGATGTAGTTGCCCCGGTAGATCAGATCCTTCTCGTACAATCGGACGAATGTTTCCCTGACGGCGCGGGACAGGCCTTCGTCGAGGGTGAAGTAGGTGCGCGACCAATCACAACTGGCGCCCAGGGCTTTGAGTTGTTCGAGGATGGTGGCGCCGGTGTCATGCACGTGCTGCCACACCCGTTCGACAAACGCCTCACGGCCGAGATCGAACCGGGTGAGGCCTTCCTTGGCCAGAAGTCGCTCCACCACGTTCTGTGTGGCGATGCCGGCGTGGTCGGTCCCCGGTAGCCAGAGTACCTCGCGGCCGCGCATTCGTTCGAAGCGGATGAGCACATCTTGAATGGTATTGTTCAGGCCGTGGCCCATGTGCAGCCGGTCGGTCACGTTGGGCGGCGGCATCATGATCACGTAGGGGGCCCGCGTGCCGTCGGCCCGGGCGCCGAAGTCCCCACGGTCCATCCACCATTGGTAGAGATCCCGTTCGATGTCGGCGGGTTGGTAACGCGAAGGAAGTTCCTGGGTCATGATCTG
>JBDHMR010000106.1:0-5790 GCA_039656035.1 Gemmatimonadota bacterium | reverse complement strand
GGTAGTGCTCGAGGCCGGCTCGGGATCCGATGTGACGGTCGACGTGTCACGGGGTGGCAGTGACGCGGGTCAGCTTCGCATCGAGACCGGCCGCATCGACGACGCCAACACTCTTCGCGTGGTGTACCCCAGTAGCCGGGTAGTTGCCTCGTTCCTCTCGGGGAATCAGCAGACCAAAGTGCGGGTCCGTGACGATGGGACGTTTTCGGACCACGGCAGCGATCGAGGCTCCCATATCACCATCTCGAGCGAGGGCAATGGCCTCGAAGCCTGGGCCGACTTGACCATCAGTGTACCCACCGGGAAGACCGTCCGGGTATACCTGGCGGTCGGTAGTATTGAAGCGTCCAATCTAGACGGCGATATCCGGCTCGACACTCATTCGGCTCCAGTGACTGCGCACGATATCAGGGGCAGCCTGGATGTCGACGTCGGCTCCGGTAAGGCGGACGTGAAGGGCGTGACCGGCACTCTCCGGGTGGATACGGGGTCCGGTGGAGTCCACCTCACCGACGTGGATGCCGACGTCATCGACATCGACACCGGCTCGGGCAGTGTCAGCGGCGGCAACGTCACCGCCGAGACGATTCGTATCGACACCGGCTCGGGCGGCATCGACCTCGACGACGTTGGCGGGGACCGTCTGATGATGGACACCGGGAGCGGCGGTGTGCGCCTGTCTCTGAGCCGGGCCCCGCAACACATCATCATCGACACTGGGTCGGGCGGGGTGACCATTCGCTCACCCGGCGACTTGAACGCGATGATAGAGTTGGAAACGGGCAGCGGGTCGATCGAAACCGATTTCCCTATCACCGTTCGGCGTCACAGCCGGGACAAAGTGCAGGGGCAGATTGGCGACGGGTCGGGCCAAATCAAGATCGACACCGGATCGGGATCGATCCGGCTACTGAAGACCACCGGCTAGGTTGCCTGGGAGGCCTCGAGGTAGGAGAGGCCTTCCGACATCTTTTCATAGACGGCGGCCAGCATCTCGGGAGAGCCCACCAGAAAGCGGCACATGTCGTCTCCCCGGGACCGGCACTCGACCTCCATGACGGCCACGGTTTCGCCGGCCAGTCGGCCAAAGAAATCGGCCAGCATGCCGCTGGAAAGGTGGCAACTGGGGTACTGGGCGCCGGCGTCGGGGTCCGCCTCCTTCCAGTCTGTGGAGTCGATGGACAGGATACCCGCCGCCAGCGGATTGACGTTGATCGAGCCCCAGCCATGCTGTTCGAAGAACGCCGAGGTTACCTCGCTCAGGAACTCCGCGTCGAGATCCTCGGGCCGGACGCCGCGGGCGTCTTCAAGCCATTCGGCAAATGCCTGGTAGGTGTCCTCGCCGGCCGCGAACCCCGCCTCTTGCAGGTAGGCGGCCGTTGACAACCCGTGGTCGCGCTCCAGGCTCGATCGAAGGACGTGCAAGGCTTTGGGGCTGAGCCCCAGGAACGTCGTGGCGGTCGCTGAATCGGTGTATGTCATGGGCTCTGGGTGGTTGTTGCTAACAAGCTAGGTGGCTTCGCCGAGCCGACGCAAGAGTTCGTCTTCGTCGATCACCTCGATCCCCAGCTTCCGGGCCTTATCGAGTTTGCTCCCCGGGCTCTCTCCCGCGACCACGGCGCTGGTCTTCTTGCTCACACTTCCAGTCACTTTGCCCCCGGACCCCTCGATTCGGGACACGGCTTCTGAACGGCTCAGGGTTGGAAGGGTCCCGGTGACGACATAGCTATTGCCTGCCAGCGGTCCTTCTCCGCCTGCGCCTTGCGGCTCTTCGAGCGTGAGGCCGGCTTCCTGCAACCGGTCCAGCAGCCGCCGGTTTCGTTTCTGAGCGAAGAAACTCACCACCGCGTCCGCAATGGTCGGCCCGATTCCGGGAATGTCGCTCAGGTCCTCCAGGTCCGCTGACCGCAGGTGCTCGAGCGTTCCGAAGGTACCGGCCAGGACTTGGGCCGCCATGGTTCCCACGTGGCGAATGCCGATGGCGAACAGCAGCGTCGATAACGGCTGTGAGCGCGATGCAGCGATGGCGGCCACCAGTTGTTCGGCCGACTGCTGGGCGAACCTCTCCAGGGGGAGTAGTTGGTCGACGGTCAGCTGGTACAGGTCGGCTACGTCTTCGATGAGCCCGGCGTCGAGCAGTTGCCGTACCCGTTCGTAGCCCAGGCCGCGAATGTCCATGGCGCCGCGTGAGGCGAAGTGGACGATGGCCTCCAACGTTCTCCCGGGGCAGGCAACGTTGGGGCAGTACCGCATGATCTCGTCGGGTGGCCGCTCGACGGCGGTGCCGCACGCGGGGCAGGTCGCCGGGGGCTCGAACGGCGTTTCGGTGCCGTCCCGTTTGTCGCGCAGCGGGCCGATGATCTGGGGGATGACCTCGCCGGCCCGGACTATTTCCACCCAGTCACCTATGCGGATGTCCTTCTCGGCAATCAGTTGTTCGTTGTGTAGCGTGGCGTTGGATACCGTCACGCCGCCGATCGCCACTGGGTCCAACTCGGCGTAGGGATTGAGAGCGCCGGTGCGGCCGACGTTGATCTTGATGTTGCGGAGCCGGGTGACGGCCACCTCCGGTTCGAACTTGCTGGCGACCGCCCAGCGGGGCTCGCGCTCTCCTATGGTCCCCAGTTTCGACCACAGATCGAGTCGGTCGAGTTTCACCACCACGCCGTCGGACTGAAACGGCAGGGTCGGCAGGATTGCTTCCAGCACCGGGATGTGTTCGATGACGTCGTCGAGTGTAGCCAGCCGCTTCCGATGTTTTTCTACTTCGAAGCCCCATTCGCTCAACAGCTCCAGGTTGTCCCACTGGGTGGCTGCCGGCTGTGGTCCCTCGAGCACTTCTATGTGGAAGGCGAACAGGCGGAGTCTGCGCTTGGCGGTCACGGCGCTGTCGAGTTGCCGTAAGCTGCCCGCGGCGGAGTTCCTCGGGTTGGCGAACGGCGGATCGCCGGCGGCCTCACGCAATCGGTTGACGCGGGCAAAGGAAGTGAGTGGAAAATAGACCTCGCCCCGGATCTCCATCAGCGCGGGCGGGTTGTCGGTTTGCAGAACCAGGGGGACGTCGTGGATGGTACGAAGGTTCGAGGTGACGTCTTCTCCGATGATGCCGTTGCCGCGAGTGGCCCCGGTCATGAGGCGGCCGTCGCGGTAGGTGAGATTGACGGCGGCGCCGTCGATCTTCAGTTCGGTAACGAACCCGCTGTTCCCGACCTCGGGGTCGAGGCGCAGGTTTCGGTCGAGCCAGGCGCGCAGTTCGTCGGTATCGAACGCGTTGCCCAGGGACAGCATCGGCTGGAGGTGGTGGTGCTTTGCCAGGGCCGACGAGGGCGGCGCTCCCACGCGCTGGGTGGGTGAGTCGGGAGTAAGGAGTTGTGGGTGGTCGCGTTCGAGTTGCTGGAGTTCGCGGAACAGCCGGTCGTATTCCGCGTCGGAAATGGCAGGGTTGTCTTCGAGGTAGTAGGCTCGATTGGCGCGTTGGATCTGGTCGCGCAACTCGGCAGCTCGCCGGGTGGCCGTGGCTCGGCTCCCGGATGGGCTCACCGGGTGGCGGCCTCCTGGGCAATCACGGCCATGGCGACGCTGACCAACCGGTCGATCTCCTCGGCCGAGGATCTTCCGAGCACTCCTTCGCTCCAGGGACCTTCGCGCTCGGTGGCTTCTTCGAGGAGACGGCGGATGAAGCTGAGGAGCGCAGCCCGGGTGCGGTCCTGATTGGTTTCCACCGGATCATCGCTGCGGCGGTCCTTCAGCCGTTCGAACCGGTGAGCGTTGCGCAGGGCCTTGGCAGTGAGACTGGCTACCACCTGGCAGAATTCCACGTCTGCCTCTGAGAAACTGCCGCCGTCGCGGAAGGTGCGGAGGAGGATGGCGCCGATGGCTCCACCGCGCCAGGTGATGGGTACTACGGTGATGGACTTGACCCGCCGGTTTGCCAAAGCCCCCTGGACTCCCTTCAGCGACGGGTCGCTGGCGGCGTCGGGGATGAACACCGTTTCCCCCGACCGGATGGCCTGTTTGAGCTCGGGGTAGCGGTCGAGGTCGACCACGTAGTTGCGGATACTGGGATCTTCGTAGCTGGCAACCAGTCGTACCTGCTGGCCGCCCCGTTCTACCAGGAATATCGAACAGCGGTCGAGGCCGAACGCCTCGCCGAGCCGCCGGGCAACCGATTGCACCACATCCATGAAGTTGAGCGAGCCGGCGATTTCCTGGAGGATCTCGATGACGGCCAGCAGGTGCTTCCGCTCTTGCTCCAGCGCCTGGACGCGGCCCTGGAGGCTCTCGACTTCTGGTTCGAGTGACGGCTCGGCAGGGGTCATGGTTCGTGGTCCAATGAAGGCGGAAAGGGTTGTCGGATAGGAAGTTGGGCAGGGAGGGGCCGGGGGTCAAGCGGGTGGGCGCACCCGATTGCTCGGTGGCCGGGGGCGGGGTAGCTTCCCCATATCCAACGAGGAGCGATCACTGTGACAGACGACGACCAGGAACTGTACGACGACGATCTCGATGAACTCGATGTGGTAGAAGAAGACGACGCTGATTTGGACGTCCGGGGCTTTGGCGGGCCGGAGTTTGCCGCCGGTCTCATCCTGGGCGCGGTGCTGGGAGCGGTAGCCGCCCTGCTGGCGGCTCCGCAGGCGGGTACCCGCACCCGCAGGGACATCGGCAGGAAGGCGCGCCGGATTCGGCATGAGGTCGAGGACCGGTGGGATGGAGCGCATCGCAAAGTCGAGCGCAAAGTCCGGCGGCGAAAGCGTAAGATCAAGGGCCAGGTTGAGAAGGCCACCAAGCGCACGCGGAAGGTGATCGAGCGGCTCACCTAGTTGCGCCCGTCCTCCTTGCCGGCCATCTCGTTCATCAGTTCCTCCGCCCGCAGTTTGTACGTTGGATCCAGGACGTCGAACACCGGCAGGGAAGCGATCTCCTGGAGCTGCGGCCTGGCGTCGCTGTAGCGTTCGAGGTCGTAGTAGATCTCTGCCAAATCCATGCGGTGGTAGATGACGGCAGGGTCGATGGCAACGGCGAGTTCCATGTGTTCTACCGCCTGTTCCCAGCTGGCCAGGCTGAGGAAGTCTCCGCCGTACAGGTTCTTGGCGAACCACCGCTGGACACCTGAAAGGCGCTTGATCTCCGCGTGCCACCGTCCGATGACGTGGTGGGCCTTGTCGTGCTCCGGGTCGAGTTCCAGAGTTTTCAGCGCCTCCACGCGAATCTCTCTCGCGCGGCGCACCCGCTCCTTGTTTCCCTTGGTGAGGGACGCGCGTCCAATGGCCGCGGCCAGAATGTAGTGACCATCTGGTTGCAGCAGTTCCGCGTCTACGGCGCGCTGGGCGTACACTTCGGCCAGGACGTAGAGTGAGTCGCGCTCCTTGCTCTTGACGTCGTCGGGCGTTTGCTTGCCGACGTCGATCAAGGCGGAAGCCATGCGCCAGTTGGCCTGGTAGTCGGCCGAGTCGAGGGCCAGGGCGGCCGCAAAGTAATCCACGGCACCCTCCGGGTCGCGCGTGTCGGCAGCCGTGATGCCCAAGAGCATGTGCTCGTCGAAATCGACGGATGCGGACTGGGCCTCCATGTTGCCGGCCGCCAGGGCCACCAGCAGCGGAGCGGCCCACATCCGCCGGCCCATCCTGAAGGAGATCATGATCGAATGTTGGTTGCCTCACTGATCGAACGCAAGCGCCGCGGCGAGGCCCTCTCGGCCTCGGAGTGGCGGGCGCTGCTCCAGTCCTATCAGGCCGATGGTGTGCCGGACTACCAGATGACGGCGCTGCTGATGGCTGTGTTCTTTCAGGG
>JBDHMR010000105.1:0-5826 GCA_039656035.1 Gemmatimonadota bacterium | reverse complement strand
ACACCGCAACGACAGGAGGCCGGACCGGCCGGTGATTCATGACTGTTCGCTCAATGCCTCTTCAATGCCGGTCCAAAGATTCAGCAGCGCCTTGCGCGATGCCCGAAGCGCTTCCATCCCCGCCGGCGAAACCGCAAAGTAGCGCCTGGGCCTGCCGCCACGCTCTGCGGTGGAGTCCCCAGTGACCGATGTAACCAACCCCTTGGTCTCGATGCGGTCGAGAGTGGTGTAGAGCGCACCTCGAGCTACATCACGGCCAGTCCGTGCCTCGATTTCTTCCCTGATCTTGACCCCATACGCCTCATCGCCCAACTGGACGATGGAAAGCAGAACCATCTGCTCGAATTCGCCAAGAAACATTGTGCAACTCCCAGAGGTGACAGGCGGTCAGACGGACAGTCCGCACTTCATCAACATACCACGCACTACGCACTACGCCCCCTACTCGCTCTTCAACGCCTCGACCGGATCCACCCGCGATGCTCGAAACGCAGGGATCCAGCTTGCCCCGAGCGCCACGGTTAGAAGGAGTGCGGAGATGGTCGCGTACGTCACCGGATCTGTGCCCGCCACACCAAACAACAGGTTGCTCATCGATTCCGATAGCACCACCGCCCCAACCAATCCCAATGCCACGCCAATCACACCCAGTTTCAGACCCATACCCAGCAGAAGTTTGATCACGTGTCCCGGCTTGGCGCCCAGGGCCAGACGGAGACTCAACTCACGGTGCCGCTGTCGCATAGCGTAGGAAATGACGCCGTAGAGTCCGATCGATGCCAGCACCAGAGCCACGCCGGCAAAAACACCCAGCAGGGTCATGGCGAATCTGGTCGGGGCCAGGGCTCGGTCGACATATTTGGCAAGCGGCGTGAGGTCCATGACCGGGACATCGCTACCCACTTCACGGGCGATCTCCCGTATCCGGGGCGCCAGCACCATGGGATCCCCGGTCGTCTTCACCACATAGCCCATCTGGTACCCGTTGGTGAACGTCTGAGGCAGGAAGATCGTTTCCCGGCCATCACGGCTCAGGTCGATGAAGCGTATGTGATCAACGATGCCGACGATCTCGACCGTCGCGGCACTGCCGCCGGCCAGGGTCGAATCGGCCCGCCCCACCACCAGTTGCTGCCCGATGGGATCCTCGCCCGGGAAGGCGCGTTCCGCCATCACCCGGTCGATGATGGCGACCGGGTAGGCTTCAGGGAGGTTGTCACGGGCGTCGAACGTGCGCCCGGCAAGGAGCGGGGCGCTCACGGTCTCGAAGAACCCGGGCATGACAGCACGATAGTCGGCTTCGTTCTGCTCCCACGCCGCGTCGTCACCAACCGAGCGGGCGTAGGGGCCCGAACCGAACTGGCCGGTACCGGACAGCGGGAGCGGATTGACGCCACCGGCCGAGACCACACCGGGGAGCTCGTCCAGTCGCCGGTCCATCTCGCGGAAGAAGCGAGCCCGACTTTCCCCTCCGCGGTAGGCCCACACCGGGAGCGAAAAGTGGAAGCTGAGCACCTGGTCCGAGTCGAATCCCGGACGAACGTTGGCCAGTTGCGACAGGCTTCTGAGCATGAGGCCCGCGCCGACCAACAGCACCACCGACACCGCCACCTCCAACACGATCAGGCCGTGCTGCAAACGGTGCCGCGAGCGACCGGCGGTCCCGCCGCGTTCCATGAGTGCCGATGAGAGATCGGTTCGTGTGGAGTGCCACGCGGGAACCACACCGAACACCCCGACCGCCACCAGAGACGCCAGCAAGGTGAACCCGAGCGCCGCGGGATCTATCGATACACCCTCGACGCGTGGGAGGTCGCTGGCCTGCATCGCCAACAGGAGGTCGATACCGACGTACGCCAGCCCCAGCCCGAGCACGGCACCGCCGAGCGCCAAGACCAGGCTCTCCGTCAGCAGTTGGGCGATCATGCGACGCCGGCCGCCACCGAGGGCCGCACGAATAGCCACTTCCTTCTCTCGGCTCGCCGCTCGGACCAACAGGAGATTGGTGACGTTGACGCAGGCGATGAGCAGCACGAACCCTACCGCGCCGAACAGCACCAGCAGTAGCGGGCGGATATGGCCCACGGCTTCTTCGTGCATCGGCGCGATGGTGGTCCGGAGATCGGCCAGCTGGTGTGACTGGTACTGTTCCCGTAGCCGCGCCGTCACGGCATCCATACGATTCTGCGCTTGGGCCATGGTAATGCCGGGCCGCAGCTTGGCCATGACGGTAATGATGCCGGACGGGACCCGGGGCATGGTGCGCAGATCGACCGGCCACACCGTCCAGATGTCTATGTCAGTGGGGAGCGCGGCGTCGGGTGGCATGAACAGGCGGAATCCTTCGGGCGCCACGCCGATGACGGTCATGACCTGGCCGTTGGCATGAATGGTACGCCCAAGCACTTCGGGCGATGCTCCGTACCGCTGCTGCCACAGACCGTGGCTCAGGATGACCGGAAGTGCCGGCGGGGGTGTGTCCGGGTTGCTGAACTGCGACAGGTCGAAACTCTGGACGTCGTCCTCGGTGAAGTCTCGACCGATGACCGGCACCGCCCCGAACATGTCAAAGAAGGCGGGGGATACCCAGGACAGCGTGACCGCCTCGGCGTCGCCGTCCCCCGTGAGGTTGGTGGTGGTGGCGAAGGTGCCGACCACGTTTTCGAACACGTTGGAAGCCTGCTCCGCGTAGTCCATGAAATCGGGGCCCGAGACGGCCGCCTTGGGGACGTTGGTGAGCTGGTTCCAGATGAGCGCCAAGCGGTCAGCGTCCGCGAAGGGTAGCGGGCGCAACACCACGGTGTTGACCACGCTGAAGAGGGCGGTGTTGGCGCCGATACCGAGGCCCAGGGTCAGGACCGCGACGGCCACGAACGCCGGGGATTTGGCGAGCGACCGGAGGGCCATCTTGAGGGTGTGTCGCAGCTGATCGAGCATTGGGCGGCTCCTTAGCCTACATTGTAGTCAATAATACTACAATGTAGGCATTGGTCAAGGGGATTCCGGGATTTCGATATTTCGGGAGTCCGGAATTGATCGATTTGAGGGTTGGTTCTGGACCCAATCCCACAATTTCGGATTCCCGGAATGCCGAAATCCCGGAATCCCATCCCGCACAGGTACCCAATCGTCCCCACCCGTGTCACTTTATTCACAGGGCCATCCCGTGGCTTCACCCTCGTACGCCAGCCACACGTCCGTCCCCCGCAACCAAACCGAGCAATGCCCCACCAACTCCTTGCCGCCTACCCCGTCGCGCTCACCATCCCTGTCCAGTGGGGCGAGTTGGACGCCTACGGCCACATCAACAACACCATATTCTTCCGCTGGTTCGAGTCGGCCAGGATCGAGTACCTAACTCGCTCAGGAATGGTGAGGACCATGGAACGGGACCAGATCGGGGCCATCCTTCATTCGACCGGTTGCCGTTTCCGCCGGCCTGTGTTCTTTCCCGACACTGTTGAGATCGGCGGCCGCGCGAGCGAGGTCGGCGACGATCGTTTCACCATGGAGTACCTGGTCGTTTCCCATGAACAGGACGCGGTAGTTGGAGAAGGCACTGGCATCATTGTGGCCTACGACTACGCCGCTCACGCCAAGGCGCCACTTCCCGACGACGTACGACGCGGTATCGCTTCGCTAGAGGAAGCGGTCGGCAACAAGTCCGCATGAATATTCTGCCCGACATCGCTGAGGGGATCGACAGCCTCATCGCATGGCGGCGGGAACTCCACCGCCGCCCGGAACTCGGGCTCGAGGTGCCGGAGACCGCCAGGATCGTGGCGGACCGGCTACGGTTGTTCGGGGTGGATCAGGTGATCGAAGGTGTCGGTGGCCACGGAGTCGTTGGGGTCATCGATCAGGGCGAAGGGCCGACTGTGGCACTCCGGGCTGACATGGACGCCCTTCCCATCCTGGAGACATCGGATCTCCCGTACGCGTCGGAAATCCCCGGCCGGATGCACGCCTGCGGCCACGACGGACACACCACCATGTTGCTCGGCGCTGCCCGCTCTCTGGCCCAGCGCCGCCGGTTCCACGGACGGGCCGTCCTGGTGTTTCAGCCTGGCGAGGAGACGCTGGAGGGCGCGCCGGCGATGCTCGAGGACGGGGTGCTCGATCGCTTCGGGATAGAAGTCATCTATGGGATGCACAACCTCCCCGGCGGGGAGGTGGGGACCATGCGCGTTCCCGACGGTGCAGCCCTGGCGTCGAGCAATCGATTCACCATCCTGATCCGGGGCGCCGGCGGCCACGCCGCGCTCCCGCAACTATGTCGCAACCCGATCGACGTGGCAGCGGCTATCGTCGTCCAACTGCACCAGCACTTCCAGCGCGACGCCTCACCGGGGATCGTCCTGGCCGTGACCAACGTGGGCGCCGGAGCCGGGGTGTATAACATCATTCCCGACGAAGCGCGTCTCGAAGGGTCACTCCGCTTTCTCGACCCCGGTATCGCGCGATCGATCACCGTGGAGATGGACGAGCTGGTCACCGCCGTTGCCGCCGATCAGGGGGTAACGGCCGACCTCATCGTCGAACCGCTGTGCCCGGTCACCAGGAACCATCCAACCCAGGCCGCCTATGCCAGGGATGTCGCCGGCAGGCTGATGGGCGTCACGGCCGTCACGAAAGGCGAACCGCTGATGGCCTCGGAGGACTTCGCCTTCTTTCTCGAACGGCGGCCCGGTGCCTTCACCTTCATCGGCAACGGTGATACCTCGTCATTGCACAACTCGTCCTACGACTTCAACGACGAAATTCTGGGCCTGGGGGCGAGTTTTTGGGTGCGCCTGGTGGAGGAGGGGGGCGGTATTTCGTGACTCTCCCCCCGAATGTGGCAACCCGCCTCCAACAAGGCGTGGTCATCCCGGCGCACCCATTGGCGTTGGACGCCCGGCGGCGGCTCGACGAACGGCACCAACGAGCCTTGACCCGGTATTACCTCGCCGCTGGCGCCGGCGGGCTGGCGGTCGGGGTCCACACCACCCAGTTCGAAATTCACGACCCCAAGGTGGGTCTGCTGCGGCCCGTGCTGGAACTCGCCGCGGAGACCGTCAAGGAAACGCGGCGCCAGGCCCCCGTTCTGGTAGCCGGCGTCATGGGCACCACCAAGCAGGCCGTCCGCGAAGCCGGCATGGCGCGCGACCTCGGCTATCACCTGGCCTTGGTAAGTCTGGCTGCCTTCCCCCGCGCCGGCGACGCCGCCTTGGTGGAACACATGCAACGTGTGGGTCAAGTCATGCCGGTGATGGGTTTCTATCTTCAGCCCGCGGTCGGCGGCCGCGACCTGTCGTACGACTTTTGGCGTCTTGCCTTGGAGATCGACGCCATGGCGGCCATCAAGGTGGCGCCGTTCGATCGCTATCGGACCATGGAGGTTTTGCGCGCGGTGGCCGACTCGGGGCGGAATGACGTGGCGCTGTACACGGGCAACGATGACCACATCGTTCTCGACCTGGTTGCGCCCCCGGTCGGACGTAGTACCCGCTTCGTTGGTGGGTTGTTGGGCCAATGGGCCATGTGGACCTCCCGGGCGCCCCGCCTCCTGGCCCGGTCGAATTCGGCCACCGAGCGCGGGGGGTCGATGCCCCGCCCACTGTTGGTAACAGCGGCGAATCTGACCGACGCCAACGGCGCCATCTTCGATGCAGCCAACGGCTTCGCCGGCTGTATCAGTGGCATCCACGAGGTGCTGCGGCGCCAGGGGTTGTTGCGGGGGGCATGGTGTCTCGACCCTGATCAGTCACTGTCACCAGGGCAGGAATCCCAGATCGACCGCGTGCTGGATGCCTATCCACGACTGCAGGACGACGACTTCGTACG
>JBDHMR010000104.1:0-6478 GCA_039656035.1 Gemmatimonadota bacterium | reverse complement strand
CGTGGGTGATGTGGGGGGCCGGGCTGTTCACTTTGGCGGGTGTGGTGTGGCTGGCGGTACTGGTTCCAGTTCAGCGCAAGCAGGCCCGGTTGGCGGACGGGTTCGCCAACGGCGGCAACATCCCCGACGCCTACTGGCGCTTGGCCCGGCGCTGGGCCGTGTTTGGTTCCATCGCCACAGTGCTGGCGGTGATGACGCTGTGGGCCATGGTGGTGCGCCCGACTTAGTTACTCAGAACCACAGCAGCCTTTCGATACCTGAGGAGATGACATGATTACCATTTCGAACAAAGAGTCCAACGCGTCCGTCGGCTCGATCACTGATTCGCAGTTACAGATCCTGATCAACCACCTCGTGAAGACAGACCCAGACGACCAGGACTACTACATCGACCGCCGGACGATCGACCTGATCAAAGCCGTAGCCGCAGATCATGCCTCCGTGGTCGAGATGCTGGAGCGTGCGCTAGGTGATCGTGACGGCGTGGACATCGTGTGGACGCGCTCTTGAACGACCATCGGTGTTCAACTCCGGCGTGGTCAAGTCGGCGGTAGCGTAATGGGCCTTTCGATTGATGTGGGCAGCTACTTTGTGACAAACCAAACCGCAGGCCGGTAAGGTGAGGCGTCTGGCGTATGAATGGCGCATAAGCCTGGTGCTCGACTCGGCCCAGGTGGCCGAGCAGCTGGAGCGCTGGGCGAGAGAAGCGTTCCCCGCCAGCGCCGACCTGATCAGGAGTACGGTCGAGGCTGTCGTCCGAGCGCGTGGCCCGATGAGCATCGCCGCACTCGTTGGCCTGCTGTGGTCGGGGAGCGCCGGGTTCGGCGCCATCACCCGGGCCATCAACCGCGTGGTCGGCAGTGAAAAACGACCATACCCATTGGCAAAGCTACGCCATATGCTCATGGCCCTCGCGTCAACCGTGTTGCTGCTCATATCGATCGGAGTAAGCAGCACCGCCGCCCTCGTGACTTCCAAAGCCTCCTGGCTCCAGCACCTGGGTTTGGAGGGAGACACACTGACCCGGTTCACCGGGTGGGCCACCAGCTTCGCCATCATGTTCCTGGTGTTTGCTCTGATCTATCGGTGGGCCCCCACCATCAAAGTCACATGGAAGATGGTGTGGCCCGGGGCACTGCTGGCGGCAGTGATGACCGAGATCGGCAAGTGGGGGTTTCTCGTCTACCTCAGTCGGATAGCAGACCTGGAAGCGGTGTTCGGAGGGCTGTCCTCGATCATGGTGCTCTTGCTGTGGCTCTACGTCTCCGCGATCGCCCTGGTCATCGGGGCGGAGTACAGCGTGGAGCGGGTGGAGGCACGGAGGGCAGTGAGTAGTGAATAGTGTGCGGGGTGCGGGGTGCGGGGTGCGGGGAACATCGAAAATCAAGTATCAAGTATCAAGAATCACATATGAGAATGAGGCGCAAGCGCGCGACTGAGCGACAACGAATCGAGCCTTGCGCAGTCTCATGTTTTGGAGTAAGTCCACTCTTTCGGCGCCGTGCCGCTCCCCCCGGTGGGGCCTCTGGCGAGTTCCATACTCATCAAAGAAGAGAAGGTCATCATGTTCGCAGGACGCAAGCTGTGGGCGGCTCTGGTACTGGCCCTGGTGGGGTTCACCTCCCCAGTTTTGGCCCAGGACAAACCCAACATCCTGGTCATCTGGGGCGACGACATCGGTAACTTCAACATCAGCGCCTACAACCGGGGCATGATGGGCTATCGTACGCCCAACATCGACCGCATTGCCGATGAAGGGGTGCTATTCACCGACTCCTATGGCGAGCAGAGCTGTACCGCAGGCCGCTCCGCCTTCATTCTGGGCCAAATCCCGTTCCGGACCGGCCTGACCAAGGTCGGAATGCCAGGGGCGGATCTGGGGCTACAGCCGGAAGACCCCACCATCGCCGAGTTGCTGAAGCCTCTAGGTTACGCCACGGGCCAGTTCGGCAAGAATCACCTGGGCGACCGGGACGACATGCTGCCGTCCAACCACGGCTTCGACGAGTTTTTCGGCAACCTGTATCACCTGAACGCCGAAGAAGAACCGGAGAACGAGGACTACCCTGGCGATGTGGTCCTGGCCGATGGGCGCACCTTCCAAGAGGCATTTGGTCCTCGCGGGGTCATCCACAGTTACGCCGACGGTCGGATCGAGGACACGGGGCCGCTGACTCGCAAGCGGATGGAGACGGTGGACGAGGAAACACTAGCCGCGGCGCTTGATTTCATGGACCGGACCCACGCAGCAGGCAACCCAATGTTCCTGTGGTGGAATTCCACCCGCATGCACGTCTGGACCCACCTCAAGGCCGAGTCGGAGGGTGTTACTGGGGAGGGCATCTACGCGGACGGAATGGTGGAGCACGATGGCCACGTGGGTCAACTGCTCGACAAGCTCGATGAACTGGGCATTGCCGACAACACCATTGTGATCTACTCCACCGACAACGGCGCCGAAGTCTTCTCCTGGCCGGATGGAGGCACGACGCAATTCAAAGGCGAGAAGAACGACAACTGGGAGGGCGGCTTCCGGGTGCCGATGGTGGTTCGCTGGCCCGGTGTCATAGAACCCGGCAGTGTCTCCAACGACATCATCTCTCAGTTAGACTGGATGCCGACGTTGCTGGCGGCTGCCGGCGACCCCAACATCAAGGAAAAATTGCTTGCCGGCCATCAGGCGGGGGACAAGAACTTCAAGGTCCACATCGACGGCTACAATTTCCTGCCATACTTACGTGGCGAAGTCGAACAAAGTCCTCGACGGGAGTTTTTCTATTTTTCGGACACAGGCGATCTTCTGAACCTGCGTTACAACAAGTGGAAGATAGTATTCGCCGAGCAACGGGCCCACGGGATGGACGTGTGGCAGGAGCCGTTCGTCTTCCTGCGGTTGCCCAAGATCTACAACTTGAGGGCCGACCCGTTCGAACGGGCCGATCACGAAAGCATCGGCTATCCACGGTGGCGGCTTAACCGCACCTTCCTGCTCGTGCCTGCTCAGGTGCTCGTGGGAAACTTCCTGTCGACGTTCCAGGAATTTCCACCGCGTCAAACCCCGGCGAGTTTCTCCATCGACCAGGTGCTCGAGTCGATGAAAGTTGGCAGTGCCCGCCAGTAACTGAGTACCAGACTGGAGAGCCGAGTCGCCGTTGGCGGCTCGGCTTTTTTGTCCCCGAGGACCCAAGTTCCGACCTTGTCATAGCGGCGTCTCAGCGGTAACTCTCTCTCTGAGAGCCGCCGGGGGTCCCGAGCGGGGACCGGCAGCTGACTCCACCCCATTACCGAGGAACAGTCACTATGGTCGCAGGACGCAAGATATGCACGGCTTTTCTGGTGGCCCTGGCAGGATCCACTACCCTCCTTCTCGCCCAGGACAAGCCCAATATCCTGGTCATCTGGGGCGACGACATCGGCCAGTCGAACATCAGCGCCTACACCAAGGGCATGATGGGCTACCAGACACCCAACATCGACCGCATTGCCGACGAGGGCATGATCTTCACCGACTACTACGGTGAGCAGAGTTGTACCGCCGGGCGCTCGTCCTTCATCATGGGGCAGAGCGTTTTCCGAACCGGTCTGTCAAAAGTGGGACTCCCCGGCGCCGACTTGGGCATGCAAGTCGAAGATCCCACAATTGCCGTCATCATGAAGGACCAGGGCTACGCCACTGGCCAGTTCGGCAAGAACCACTTGGGCGACCGGGACGAGATGTTGCCGTCGAATCACGGGTTCGATGAATTCTTCGGCAACCTCTACCACCTGAATGCGGAAGAGGAGCCAGAGAACTTCGATTATCCCAGTGATGATGACATTCCGGGTTTTCGCGAGAAGTTCGGGCCGCGCGGCGTGATCCACAGCTACGCCGACGGTCGCGTCGAGGACACGGGACCGCTCACCAAGAAGCGCATGGAAACGATCGATGACGAGACCGTGGCGGCGGCATTGCGGTTCATTCGCGACGCCAACGCCCAGGGCACGCCGTTCTTCCTCTGGTGGAGCGGCACCCGCATGCACTTCCGCACCCATGTGAAGGAAGAACTACAGGGCATCAGCGGGCAGGACGAATACTCCGACGGCATGGTCGAGCATGACATGCACATCGGCCAATTCCTCGACCTGCTGGACGAACTCGGAATCGCCGACAACACTTTGGTTTTCTACTCCACGGACAACGGGCCGCACTACAACACCTGGCCCGACGCAGCGGCAACGCCGTTCCGCGGAGAGAAGAACACCAACTGGGAAGGCGGCTGGCGGGTCCCAGCCATGGTGCGCTGGCCGGGCCACATCGAACCCGGATCCATCAGCAACGAGATAGTGCATCACATGGATTGGCTGCCCACTTTCGCCGCCATGGCCGGCGCAGGCGACATCAAGGCTGACTTACTTGATGGCTATTCCTCCTCGGCGATGGGTCGTGACTACAAGGTCCACCTCGACGGCTATGACATTCTGCCCATGCTCACCGGACAGTCAGCCTCATCCGGCCGGCAGGAAATATTCTATTTCACAGACGACGGGGATATTTCCGCACTGAGATACCAGGACTGGAAGTTCGTCTTCCTGGAGCAACAAACCATGGGCACGTTCAGGGTGTGGATGGAACCGTTTGTGGAGCTGCGGGTCCCGCTCATCCTCAATCTTCGACGGGATCCCTACGAGCGCGCTCCGCTTACGTCGAATACCTACTACGATTGGCTGCTCGACCGGGCCTATATGCTGGTGCCGGTGCAAGCGTATGTCGGCAGGTTCCTCGCCACCTTCCAGGAATACCCACCGCGACAGAAGGCTGCTTCCTTCAGCCTGGATCAGGTGATGGAGAAGCTGACACCACCTACCAACTGAAGCCGAGGTCGATCTGCGAACTGGCGCTCGGGGCGGTAGTGACCGGGCGTCAGTGATCATCTACCAGTCGATGGGGGCTGTGATCAGTGAACAGGCGGCGACACGGAGAGAGTCACCCATGAATCGAAAGTTCCTCGTAGTTCCGGTGATGGCCATCCTGGCGTGCAGTGGGACGGGCTCGGCCGATCAGTTGTCATCTTGGACCGATGGCGCGGCCAAATCCGCGATCATCGACTTCGTCGACCGAGTGACCGACCCGGCCCATACGGACTACCGTCCTGTGGATGAGCGGGTGGCGGTCTTCGACAACGACGGCACGCTGTGGGCCGAGCAGCCGATGTACTTCCAACTGGTCTACGCACTGGACCGGGTACGTGCCTTGGCGCCGGAGTATCCCGAGTGGGCCGACACCGATCCGTTTCGCGCCGTCATCGCCGACGACCGGGAGGCGATCGCCACCTTTGGCATGCCCGAGCTGATGGCCATCATAGGCGCGACCCACTCAGAGATGACTATACCGGATTTCCGAGCGACATCCCGTGCCTGGCTGGACTCGGCCCGCCATCCGCGCTTCGACCGTCTCTATCGCGAACTCACCTATCAACCCATGGTCGAACTGCTCCACTATCTCCGGGACAACGACTTTCAGGTGTGGATCGTGTCGGGTGGCGGGATCGAGTTCCTCAGATCCATCGCCGAAGAAGCATACGGCGTGCCGCCCGAGCAAGTCATCGGCAGTAGCGCCCAGGCCGAGTATCGGGATGACGATGGGAGGCCGAGGATCATGAAGCTGCCACAACTGGGCAGTATCAACGACAAGGAAGGCAAGCCGGTCAACATCAACCTGCACATCGGCCGAAAACCCATTCTGGCATTCGGGAACTCAGACGGTGATTTCGCCATGCTGGAGTACACTACCACCGGCGATGGCGCCAGATTGGGTCTGCTGTTGCATCATGACGACCTCGAGCGCGAGTGGGCCTATGACCGCGACTCACACATCGGCCGGCTGGAGCGGGGGCTCAGCGAGGCGGCGGTTCGTGGCTGGGTGGTGGTGTCGATGGCGCGGGATTTTGGGGTGGTTTTTCAGGGACAGTGAGTGGGGTTCGGTTGTCAGTGATTCGGGTGTAGGGGCGACGCATGCGTCGCCCCTACGTTGCCCACGTTGATTACTGAGAACCGTCCCCTGGCCGATACGCCCGCACCAGATCCCCGGCGATCGCCTCCTCACTGAACTTCACCTCCTTGAACTCCCCCCGCGCAAACATCTCGGCTTGATCAAAGTGGTGAGGCGAATCAGGAAGGTTGCTCTCTCCATAGGCCAGAATCGAATAGGCTCGAGGTCCATCCGGCATGAACTCCACGGCGATGACCCAACCATCGCCGCCGGCCACCGCCTGTTTACCGTCCTCCGTGTCGTCGAACCAGAACACGCGAAAGCATCCGAAGAATCCGCTGCAGCCACCTATCGGAATGTCCAGATCGCCCAGTCGAAGTCTGTGCACGTCGCCCCACGCAACGTCGAGACTGCCGAAGAACACCTTGGTCTCATCGACTGCCTTGCCGAAAAGCCGCACGGCCCGATCCGGATCGGCGATACCTGCCGGCGTGCTGACGGGCTCTGCTG
>JBDHMR010000103.1:0-5853 GCA_039656035.1 Gemmatimonadota bacterium | reverse complement strand
ATGCATCTGGCAAAAGAATGGGCACCGAGGGAAATTACGCCCTCGAATAATCACGGGACACGATCCGCCCGATAAGAGCACACCCGGAGTGATCCGGGGCCGCAAAACTTGAGGTCTCGACCCCTTGTCGAGATAGCTCGGTGCCGAAGGTGGAAGCAGGACGGAGCGTCATCCCCTAACGAAAGCCAGCACGGGTGCGAGGTGTATCCGGCCGGCACCATTACGGAGAGACGGAGGTACGCTCCATGAACCGCCAAGGATTTGCACTCGAATCGTCCCTGTTCCTAATGTTGTTGATCGCCAGCCTCATAGCGGTCACGGTGACCGGTGTGGTGCCTGTCGTCCGCACGTCCAGCCTGGACTATCGGAACGCCAGGGTCTCCTATGCCGCCGAGGCCGGAGCGGACGCCATCATGGCCCAACTGGAGATCGCTCTCCAGGACGGCGTGCTGAGCGACGCCGAACTGGCCGCCGTGGTGCCGCCGACCATCTCCGGATTCAACTACGACGCCATGACGGTGAACCGCCTCGGCGGCATCACGGTCGAGACGATCACCGACGGTCCCTTCGCCGGGTTGTACTCCCTCACCCAGATCATGGAAATCAATTCCCGGGTGCAGGACTATCAAAACAATCGCAGCGCAGTCGTCGTGACCGCCAAGGCGCAGGCGATCCCCATCTTTCAGTTCGGGGTATTCTTCGAGAAGGATCTGGAGATAAGCAACCTTCCGCCCATGACGTTCGAGGGCTGGGTCCACTCCAACGGCAATATCTACTTGAGTTCCAACAACGCCTGGTACAAGAACGTGATCACCACACCCAACCAGGTCATCCACAATCGCAAATTCAACAATGTGCCACTCAACGGTATCTGGATCGCCGACGCGTTCGGGGTGGACACCCGCCTCGAGTTCGACAGCCGCTCGCATCCGGTCCCGGCCGATTTCCAGTTTCAGAGTAACGACAAGTTCGATAATCGCCTGAAAACAGGCGCCTACGGCGTGGATTCTATCAACATGCCGCTGCCTGCGGGCATGCCGCCCCGTGCCGTCATGGAGCCCCGGCTGGTCGTCGACATCGAATCCGTCCGCGCAACCAAGTACGCTTGGAAAGCCGACTGGTATATCCGGGTCGACGTGAGCGCCAACTCCCCCTTCAATTTCAGCTGCGTAGGCGGCCAGAGCACCATGACCCGGGACGGGGGCCAGGACCTGCCGACGGGCAACCAGAACGGGGGTGCCTGCAGCAACATCTTCAGCTTTGACAGGGACGCCTTTTACGACGGCCGTGAAACGACCATGGTCGATGTCTTCGAGATCGACGTCAACGAGCTGTTCAACTGGACCGGCTCCAACCCGTCCCGCGAGACCCAGGTCATGTACGTCGAGTTCGAGAACGTGGGAGCCCATCACCCTGTCGTTCGCCTGCGGAACGGCGCGACCCTGGGTGGCCCCATAGCATTTGCCACTGAGCGCCCGATCTACATCGAGGGCGACTACAACAGTGGAACCTGGCAACCGTCAGCGGTGGTGGGCGACGGGATCACCATCCTGTCGAACAACTGGAACGACGCTGCCCACCCGAACGGCTCCGGCATGACCGGCGCGGGGCACACGGAGGTCAACACCGCGATACTGGCCGGCCACACGGCAACCCCCTGGGATTGGTTCGACGGCGGCGGAGACGCGCCCTACGGCGGCGGCTTGGAGAACTTCCCCCGCTTCATCGAAAACTGGTCCGGCGGTCAGACGTTGACCTACCTCGGATCAATGGTGTCGCTGTCTGAGAGCATCTACGCCGCGCCGTGGTCCTACTGCATCTACTACTGTCCTCCGAACCGGAACTGGGGCTTCGACACGCGGTTCGAAGATCCCACCAATCTCCCACCGGGCACCCCTGTAGTGGGCAGCGTGATCCACACCGCCTTCCGGCCGGTGTATTAGCAGACCGATGACCCGCCACGCGCACGACCGGATCGGGAGCCCATCGTAGATCTCAGAGGATGGAAAGACGAAGCCGCCACGCTTGCGACTCGATGAACGAACATGAGGGCTTGATCGGGCCGGAAGATACCCAGGTGGGTGGGGGCGGCAACCGATTTCGGGTGCGGTGCAACATCTAGCACGTTTAATGGCAATTCCAGCAGAGTATCGTACAACAGAACGGTATCGTCTGGCCCCATAAATGGATATAACTTCCTATATAGCAACAGATTAACTACGCAGTACCGAGTTGGCATGCATCTGGCAAAAGAATAGACACCGAGGGGAATCAGGCCCTCGAATAACTGGGACACGATCCGCCCGATAAGAGCACACCCGGAGTGATCCGGGGCCGCAAAACTTGAGGTCTCGACCCATTGTCGAGATAGCTCGGTGCCGAAGGTGGAAGCAGGACGGAGCGTCATCCCCTACAGAAGCCAGGACGGGTACCAAGTGTATCCGGCCGGCACCAACACGGAGAGACGGAGGTACGCTCCATGAACCGCAACGGATTTGCACTCGAATCGGCCCTGTTCCTAATGCTGTTGATCGCCACCCTCATAGCGGTGACGGTGACCGGCGTGATACCAACCGTCCGCACGTCCAGCCTGGACTATCGGAACGCCAGGGTGACCTACGCCGCCGAGGCCGGAGCGGACGCCATCATGGCCCAACTGGAGATCGCTCTCCAGGACGGCGTGCTGAGCGACGCCGACCTGGCCGCCGTGGTGCCACCGACCATCTCCGGATTCAATTACGACGCCGTGACCGTTACCCGCATGGGTGGCATCACGGTCGAGACGATCACCGACGGCCCCTTCGCCGGACTGTACTCCCTCACCCAGAACATGGAAATCAATTCCCGGGTGAGCGACTATCAAAACAACCGCAGCGCGGTCGTCGTGACCGCCAAGGCGCAGGCGATCCCCCTGTTCCAGTTCGGCGTGTTCTTCGAGAAGGACCTGGAGATCCACAACGGGCCGGCCATGACGTTCGAGGGCTGGGTCCACACCAACGGCAACCTCTACCTGAGTTCCGTCAGCTCCTGGTACCGTAGCCTGCTCACCACGCCCAACCAGGTCTTCCACAACCGCAAGGACAAGGACCAGTCCAATAACGGGGTGTGGATCGAGGACGCGTTCGGGGTGGACAACCGCCTCGATTTCGATAGCCGCACCCATCCGGTACCGGCCGATTTCCAGCTGCAGAGCAACAACAAGTTCGACAATCGCCTGAAAAGCGGCGCCTACGGCGTGGACTCGCTAAGTCTGCCGCTGCCGGCCGGGATGCCGGCGCACTCGATCATGGAACCCCGTGTCCTGGCGGACGTGCAGGCCGTCAGGGCCGCCAAGTTCTCGTGGAAGGCCGACTACTACGTTGAAGTAGACCTGGGCGATAACCAGCAGTGCAACAGCCCCCCGGGAATCGGTACCGAATGGATTCGCGACACCCAAACGCTGCCGAACGTAGGCTCATGCAACAACATCTTCGAGCTCGAGCCCGATGCGTTCTACGAGGGCCGGGAGGGGCGGTTCGCCGACGCGTTCACCGTCGACCTGGCCGAGCTGTTCGCCTGGGTGGGTGGCGACGCGTCGAGAGAAGTCCGCATCCTGTACATCACTTTCAAGAATCTGGGCGGGGGCGACGACCCCCAGAGTGACGGCGTCTACCCGGTGGTCCGCATCAAAAATGGCTCTCTACTGGTCAACCCGATCACCATCGCCACCGACTTCCCCATCTACATCCAAGGGGACTACAACACCATCGGCTGGCAGCCGTCAGCCGTCGTGGGCGACGCCATGAATTGGCTGTCCAACGCTTGGACCGATGCGGCCCACCAGGGGCCCGGCGTCACGAATGCCTCCAGTACGTCCTACTACTTGGCCGTCCTGGCCGGACATTCGGCCACGCCGTGGGACTGGTTTGATGGTGGCGGAAACGCTCCCTACGGCGGCGGCCTGGAGAACTACCCCCGGTTCCTCGAAAGGTGGTCGGGCAGGACGGCAACCTTCTCCGGGTCACTGGTCTCCCTCTCCGAAAGCCAGTACGCCCTGGCCCAGTGGTCCGGCGCCTACTACAACCCTCCGAACCGGAACTGGAGTTTCGACACCCGGTTCGAAGATCCCACCAATCTGCCGCCGGGCACGCCGGTAGTGGGCAGTGTGATCCACACCGCCTTCCGGCCGGTTTACTAACGGTCGGGCGGAGAACATACCAATGTCGAAGACTACAATGACCAAGCGACTTCCCAGAACGGGTTTCACCCTGATCGAGTTGGTAACGGTGGTTACCCTGATAGGCATCGTAAGCCTGTTTCTTCTGCCACGGCTGAGGATCACCCCGCGTACCCATGTCCGCAATGCCGCCGAATTACTGGTGAGGGACCTGGAATTGGTGCGAACCCGGGCCCTGGCGACCAAGTCGCCCGTGCGGGTGGATTTCATCACCGGCTCGAGCACCTACGTGGCTTATCTCGACGACAACCAGGACGGAGTCATCAGCGCCACCGCCGCCGAGATCCAGGCCCTGCATGGTTTCGGCCAGCGCACACTGACTTCCAAAGTGGTCTACGGCATGGGATCGGCCCCAGCCATCCCCGGGGATACGGTGGCGACACCGGTCACGTTCGCCAACGACCGCGTCATGTTCGACAACCGAGGGCTGCCCGAACCTTTCGGGGTTCGGGGCGTGATCTACTTCACGCACCAGGATGACAATACCGTGGCCGGCGCAGTAAGTGTGTCCGGTTCGGGATCCTTCACCTCCTGGGTCTACACCCCAGCTGGAGGCTGGCAATAATGCGTAACCAACGAGGATTCACTCTGATATCGGTGCTGATAGCCGTGGTGATCCTGGCCATCGGCATCCTGGCCCTGGCCAAGACCAGCGCCGGCGTCGTACGAGCCAGCGCCCAGGCATCCACGCGCACGGAAGCCGTGTCGGTGGCCCGTGCCTACATGGAAGACGTCCGCAGCCGCACACCGGCCAATTTGGTCTCCGAAGCAGCAGTCAGCGTCGACCGGGACGGCCAACCGAACGGTAGCGGTCCCTATTCACGGAGCGTCGTCGTCAGTGACGTGTCCTCCAACCTGAAGAGCGTCCGGGTCGTGGTGACCATGCCCAATGCCGCGGTTCCCGTGGAGCTCGTCACCCTAGCCTTCGTTGGCGCACTGTAGAGAGCCGGCCATGTCATCACCACACCGTCTGAACGGATTCGCCCTGGTCGAGCTGTTGATTGCGCTGGTCGTCGGATTGGTGGTAGTGTCGGCCGCAATGTCCTCGGCCGTGACGACCTTTCAGACGGTACGGGGGACGGCGCTGCGAGAAGGGGTCAACCGGAACGCGCGGTTCGTGGCCATGTCGCTCGAGCGGGACTTCCTGTCGACCGGCGTAGGCATCTCCAGTACCACCAGCTTTGGCGCTCTCTCCGTGTGGGGCGATACCGCCGTCGTGCTGCGGGTTCCCTACACGCCGACGCTCGCCCCACCGTATGACATAGTCCCGACGACCCTTCCGGCCGTGGGCCAAGGTACTTGCGGCAGCCGCTGCCTTGACCTGGCCAAGGCGTCAGGAACCTTTGACTTGGCAGTGGGTGATCTGGCCCGGATGCAGATCCAGAGCGGGCGGCGGCTGGTGATCATCACCAGCGTCAACGACCCCGGTGGGCCCACGGACACGGTCCAGGTGCAATTCGCCAACCTGGACTCGCTGATCCGCTACCCGGCGGGGCTCAGCGGCCTGCAGATCCCACTCAGCGGCGCCTTCGTCCAGAAACTGGCGCCGGTGATATACTGGCCCGAGGGAGGTAACGTCATCCGGGCCGAACGCTTCCGGGCTGATGGCAGCCTCATGGGCGACATCATGGCCTCCG
>JBDHMR010000102.1:0-5907 GCA_039656035.1 Gemmatimonadota bacterium | reverse complement strand
GCCCATCATCTGGCGGAAGCGCTTGCTGATCGCCAGGCCGAGTCCGGTACTACCGTACTTGGCCGACGTACCGGCCTACGCCTGGCTGAACGCCTGGTACAATCGATTCATCTGGGCCGGGGTCATGCCGATGCCGGAGTCCCGCACCGAAATAACTACAATCTCTTGGGCCCCAATCCCCGAACGCTCGACTTCGATGCCGATCTCGCCCTGGTCGGTGAACTTGGAAGCGTTTGACAGCAGGTTAAGCAGCACCTGACGGATCCGCGTGAGATCGGAGTGCATGCCGCCAATAGTGTCCGGGCATTCGATCGTCAGGCGATTGCCGTTCTTTTCGATCAGCGGCGCGATCGTGGTGGCGACGTCATCCACCATCGACCGGATCTCGAAGGTTTCGAGGTACAGGTCCATCTTGCCGGCCTCGATCTTCGACAGGTCGAGCACATCATTTATCAATGACAGTAGGTGCTTACCGGCTCTGTGGATCTTCTTCAGGTCGGGCACGAACGCGTCCTGACCCGCGTCCTCCGCATCCTCCTGCAACATCTCGCTGTAGCCGATGATCGCGTTGAGCGGCGTGCGAAGCTCGTGACTCATACTGGCCAGGAACTGGCTCTTGGCGCTGTTGGCCGCCTCGGCCTCACTTCGAGCCTTGAGTAGCTCAGTGACGTTGTGGTACAGCCCCATCATGCCGACCCGCTCGCCCTTTACGTTGACGGGCACGGCCAACACTTCCACGTCCACCAAGGTCCCGTCCTTGCGACACCGCCTGCCAATGCCCTTCACCGGCCGGTCCCCGGCCTCCTTGGTGTAGGCCACTGCCTCAGCCTTGGTGTCGGAGGTGGTGATCAGGTCGTCGAGGTTTTTTCCCCGGACTTCGTCCTGGTCGTAGCCGTACAAGTCCTCGAAGGCGGGGTTGCAGGAGACCACGTTGTGGCCGGGATCGAGTGTCACGATGGCCACCGGACTGTTGCGGACGAGTTCCTCGAAGTACTGGCTTTGGCGCTGAGCCGAGTCGAACAACCTGCCGTTTTCGATGGCGATGGCCGCCTGCGGGGCGAACAGCTGCATGAGCCGCAGGTCGGACTCGCCGAATTGCCGCTCGGAGTCGGAGTGCCAGAAATTAAGGGCCCCCACTATCCGGTTGCCGATCAAGAGAGGAAGAACCGCCGCAGCGTGGGCCTCGACCTGAGCATAGCGCTCGGAGCGGCCGACCCACTGCTTGTAGTCAGGAATGATGAGCGGCTCCCGCGTCTGGGCCACGTGGCCCATGGCGCCTTCGCCCACGGCGATCCGCGTACCCAGCGTGACCGATCCGGACTTGAAAGTGGCCACCGTCTCGAGGACTTCGTCGTCCTGATGATAGATGGCCAGTTCACCACCGGCCGCGTCGAGCAGGGTGACGGCCCGCTCGAGCACCATCTGCAGCAGGTCGGCCAACTCCAATTCCGAAGACAGGTCCTTCAGCGTGTCCAGCACCGCCTGGCGCTCACCCGCCCGCCTGCGCTCCGCCGCTAACAGTTCTTCCTGGCGCTCCACTAGCCGGGCGCGGCCGATCGCCAGACTGGCCTGGTTGGCCGCGGCGGTGAGAATTTCCAGGTCCTGGTCGTCGAAGGCCTCCGGCTGTTCGCTCTCCACCACCAGCACGCCGACCGGTTGACCGTCGATGATCAGCGGTATGTCCACCTCGGAACCGGAACTGAGGCCGGGTATGTAGTCGGGAATCTTGGTGACGTCCGGCGAGTACTGCAGCTGGCCGTCGAGGATGGGCTTGGCGCTCAGGCCATTCCCGGCCGGCAATCGCATGCCCTCCGGTATGTCAGACCACCCCACGCTCGCCTGAAGAATCCGGTCGCCGGTAGTCTCTTCCTTCAAGAACACGCCGACGAAATCATAGCCTACCGACTCGTCCTGCAGCCCCTCGACCACGGCCTGGCAAATATCCCCCTCATCCCCCGCCGCCGCGATGGCCGTACTCAGGCGCAATAACGCCGACTGCCTCCGCACCAGGGTATCGGCGTGGGCGACCCCCTGGGGAGCAGGGGGCAAGTGAGACTTCGGATCAGGAGGAATCATGGTGGCTGGATTAGAATACGGCGGCTGCTAGCTAGTGGCTAGTGGCTAGTGGCTGGTGGACAGTGAAGAACCGACCGCCTGTCCGCCTTACCGCCCTACCGTCCTACCGTCCTACCGCCCTGAGTGCTATCCTATCCCCAATTCTCACCGATCCACTCCTGACGAGGATCTACTAATGAAAGCGCCGCTCTCCCTACTGCTGGCTGCAACACTTGTGACCGCTCCAGCTGTGGCCCAGGACATGACCGACAGTGTCGTCGACAACAGTACCAAGCGCGCCTACCCGGTCAACATCCAGGCCGGTGAAACGGACCAGATCCACGCACTCACGGGCATCGGCGTCCGCACGCGCACCATGCTCAACATCAAGGTCTATGCTGTGGGACTGTATATCGACGCTTATGCCGCACGGGAAGGTATGGCCGACTGGGCCGGCAAGGAGCCCAAGGAGCTGGAGAAGGACAAGGAAATGTTCCGGCGGATGCTGCAAATGGATATGGGGATGACGCTCCGGCTCGTCATGACCCGTGACGTCGGCGGCGACAAGATGGCCGATGCGTTCGAAAAATCGCTGGCGCCAAGAGTGGAGAAGGCAGCGGCGGAGATGGACATGCCCGGCGGCACCGAGGCCTTGGCCAAGTTCCGTAGCTATTTCGGGGTCGACAAGGTGACCGACGGCAGCGTACTCATCTTCAGCTGCGTCGACGGCATACTGTTCAGCACCATCCAGGGTACGGTGGCCGAAGCAATCGAGTCGCCGGCACTGTGCTGGGCGCTGTTCGACGTATACATCGGGGAGAAGCCCATTTCTTCGGGCGCCAAGAAGAACTTCGGCAAAGGGATGGCGGGGATACTGACCCCCGCCTGACCGCCCTGGGGTTGTATCAAACGATACAATGTTGTATCGTTTGATACAACCCCAACCGGACCCCCACCCGTGCCCAAAAACCCCGACAGCCTCAAGCCCCGCTGGTTCCAGATCCTCCTGGCCCTCGCCAACGAGGAACTGCACGGCCTGGCCGTCATGAAAGCCGTGCTGGACCAGACCCAGGGCCACATGCGCCTGTGGCCGGCCATGCTCTACGGCTCGCTCAAACAGATGACCGAAGCCGGCTTGATCGAAGAACGGGAGGACGAAGGCGCCACCGACGCCGACCGGCGCCGCTTCTACGGTATCACCGAATCTGGCCGTCAAGCCCTGGCCGCCGAGGTAGACCGGCTGGCTGGGTACATCCGTTTGGCGGAAGAGCGCCAGGTAGCAGACGGATCGGTGAGCGCATGACGGACCGGCGTTTCTCCCGGCGAGTATACCGGGCCCTCATGCGGCTGGCGCCCAATCATCTGCAGGAGTCTCACGGGCTGGCGATGGAACAAATGTTCGCCGACCTTCTAGAATCGGAAACGGCACGCCGCGGTGTGACAGGATGGCTCGCCATCTGGCTCGGCGCCGTGCGGGACTTGATCGATGCATCGATCGCAGACCGGGTCGCCTGGGCCAAACGGAAGCGAGCCATCCCAGCAGCCAGCAGGCTGCGATCCACTCTGGGTCCTCTCAACGACATCAGTCGCTCCCTCCGGCTGCTGAAGCAGAAACCCGGCTTTGCACTGGTGGCCGTCCTCACCCTCGCCATCGGGTTGGGCGCCAACGCGGCCATCTTCAGCGTCATCCATGCTGTTCTGCTGCGCCCGCTCCCCTACCCTGAACCCGACCGTGTCGTCACCCTGTGGGAGAGCCGGCCGCAAGACGGGCGTCCCCGCTCGTTGGTGGCGCCGCCGACCTTCACCGATTGGCGCGGCGAGGCCAGGGCGTTCGAGCGACTGGTGGCCTACAGCCCGGGCAACTCGGCCCTGACGGGTGGACCGTTCCCGGAACGGGTGGCCACGGTATCTGCGTCGAGCGACGTGTTCCACCTATTGGGCGTGCCGATGCGCCACGGCCAGGCGTTCCCCGAAAACAATGTTCCAGGCGCCGATGACCAACTGGTGGTTGTATCCAGCGGTTTTGCTCAACGCTGGTTCGGCAACCCAGCCGGTGCCGTAGGTTCGTCCCTGACGCTCGACGATCGCGAACACATTATCGTCGGCGTACTCCCCGGAGACTTTCGCTTTCCCGAACAGGCCGACATCTGGCTACCGCTGACGTTCGCCCCGGACCAGCTATCCGATCCCATGCGCGGCGCCCGGTACTTGAACGTCCTGGGGCGGCTCAAACCCGGTGTGTCCGTGGAACAAGCTCAGGCCGATGTGGATGCCGTGTCTCTGACACTCGGCGAGCAGCATCCCAACAACCGCGGCTGGGGCGTGCGCTTGATCGGGCTTCATGACCTCATGGTCGAAGACTACCGGCAGAATCTCATACTGCTGCAGATCGCCGTCGGATTCGTGTTACTCATAGCCTGCGCCAACGTCGTCAGCCTGGTGCTGGCCCGCGCCTCCGATCGCCTCCGTGACCGCACCGTCAAACGGGCGCTCGGCGCCACCCGGTTGCACCTCTTGCACCAGAGCCTGTCGGAGAACCTCACGCTGACGTTGCTGGGCGGCGTAGCGGGAGTGGTGCTGGCAGCGTGGACCGTGACACCCTTGGTGCGGCTCGCGCCGGCCGCCATCCCGCGGATCGACGACGCTGCCATCACCTGGCCGGTGCTGCTGTTCTGTTTCGGCGCCGCAGTGGGCGTGGCGCTGTTGATGACCTTAGTGCAGCACCTGAGCGAGCGCGGCTGGAACAGCGACACCGTCCTCCGAGTTGGTAGTGCGCGAGCGGGATACCGGCAGCACCATCGCACCCGCGGCGCCTTGATCGTCCTGCAGGTGGCGTTGTCACTGGTGTTGTTGGCTGGCGCCGGAGTCATGCTCAGAAGTTTTGTCCGCCTCGGGGCTGTCGACCCCGGCTTCGCCACCGAAAACGTCCTTACCGTGTCGTTGGCTCTCCCCAGGTCTCGTTACGAAAACGCCTCACAACAAAATCAGGCCTTCGAGTCGATGGCCGAGCGGATCGGGCGGCTGGATGGTATCGAAGGAGTCGGGCTCACCACCAACCTCCCCATGATCGGATCGGCTTGGCCCTTTGGTTTTTCCATCGACGGCCGTCCACCGACCGACGAGCAACTCGTCGCCGAGTTCCACGCTGTCACCCCGGGATACTTCGATGCCCTCGGTATCTCGGTTCGTGGCCGCGGGTTCGATGGCAGCGAGGGGCCGGAAACTCCCGCGGTGGTGATCATCAACGAAACCATGGCGGCGCGCCACTGGCCTGATCGGTCACCGTTGGGTGAGCGTGTCACCGTCGTCTCACAAAACGGTGCGGTTTCGCGTGAGGTCGTTGGCATCGTGGCCGACGTCAAGCACGCAGGCCTGGTGGCCGACCCGAAGCCGGAAGTCTACCTGCCAATGGCACAGGACACCTGGGCGTTTG
The DNA here is from genome assembly GCA_039656035.1 of Gemmatimonadota bacterium. Lineage (GTDB taxonomy): Bacteria > Gemmatimonadota > Gemmatimonadetes > Gemmatimonadales > GWC2-71-9 > N074bin45. The sequence goes on along the minus strand of JBDHMR010000102.1, from coordinate 419 downwards.
GCTTGCTCGTCATCCGCGGCAACCGCGACATGCACGCGTTATGGCCTGACATCCGAGCTGAATTGGCTGCGGTCGACCCGACCCTCCCGCTGACCATGCGTCCCATGACCGACATCATCGCGCGGTGGACGGCGCCGCTCAAATTCCAGATGATTCTCGTTGGCCTGTTCGCGGCTTTTGCCTTGATCATGGCAGCGCTGGGGATCTATGGCGTCATCGCCTACCTGGTCAGCATGCGCACCAACGAGATCGGCATCCGCATGGCGCTCGGCGCCAAGCCGGGTGCGGTGTTCCGATCGGTTGTGGGTCAGGGTCTGGTGCTGGCCGGGCTGGCGGTTCCATTGGGTATTGCCGGGGCCTTGGTGGTGAACCGATCGCTGTCGTCGATTCTCTACCAGGTCTCGCCCGGTGACCCAATG
>JBDHMR010000101.1:0-5944 GCA_039656035.1 Gemmatimonadota bacterium | reverse complement strand
CATCGAGTGCCGTGTCCTCCCGGCCGGTCCGTCGACCATCGACGAGGTGGCCAACGCCGCCTTCTGGGTAGGCATGGTACTCGGCGGGATTAGGGAGTATCCCAACCTGACCGAAAGGATGGCCTTCAGCGAAGCCCGGGCCAACGTGCTGGCGGCGGCGCGGCGTGGACTCAACGGTGGATTCACCTGGCTGGACAACAAACAGGTCAGCGCACCCGATCTCATCCTCAAAGAATTGATCCCGCTGGCGCGCGAGGGACTTACCGCCAACGGGGTGGCGGCGGAGGATATCGACAGGTACCTGGGCGTCATTCAGGAACGGGTCGAGACACGCATGACCGGAGCAACGTGGCTGGAGAAGTCGCTGGTGGAGCTGGGTAGCGATGGCACCAAGTCCGAACGGCTGGCGGCCCTCACGGCGGCGACGTCCCACTACCAGCAACTCGGCCTGCCCGTTCATGAGTGGGGCACGGCATCGCTGTCGCAGAGCAGCAACTGGCGCCAGCACTACCTCAGGGTGGAGCAGTACATGACCACCGACCTGTTCACCGTCAAGGAGGACGAGCTGGTGGACCTGGCCGCGCTGCTCATGGACTGGAAAGGAGTCCGCCAGGTGCCGGTGGAAGACCAGGAGCACCGGCTAATCGGGCTGTTATCTTACGGGTCGGTCCTCCGGGCCCTGGCCACGGCCAGAGTGTCGGAAGGCGACCTGACAATTCCGGTGCGCGATCTGATGGACCCTACTCCGGCGACGGTCGCTCCGGAAACGACCACGCTCGAGGCCATCGAACTGATGCGCGAGCGGAAACTGACCAGCCTCCCGGTGGTCCAAGACGATATCCTGGTAGGCATCGTGAGCGTCGGCGACTTCATGCCGATCGCCCAGCGGTTGCTAAAGGAAAAACTGGGTGAGATCGAATGAAGGCACAGGTGTGACCATCGTCACCAAAGACATAGACACGACCGCGGCCCGCGTCATCGGACGGATAGACGGCAACACACCGGGCCCGGTGCTGGTGTGCGTCGCCGGCATGCACGGCAACGAGCCGGCCGGAGTCGAGGCACTCGAGCGCGTGCTCGACACGTTGACCGTCGAGGCATATCGGATCGAGGGCACGTTCGTGGCAGTGAGGGGCAACCAGGCCGCGCTGGCCGAGCAGGTCCGTTTCGTCGACAACGATCTCAACCGCCACTGGACCCGTGAACGGATCGGCCGAGTCACGCTGGACCGCGACCCGGATCCGTCGGTGTCGGAAGACGCCGACCTTCTGCAACTGCACGACCTCATCAGCGACCTTCTCGACCAGGCCAGCGGAGAGAGTTACGTACTCGACCTCCACACCACGTCCGGCCGGAGCGCCCCGTTCGGCACGGTGGGCGACACGATGCGGAACCGCCGGTTTGCCATGCAGCTCCCGCTCCCGCTCATCATGGGGCTCGAGGAACACCTCGAGGGCACCATGCTCGAGTTCTTCAACGACCGGGGCCACGTGACGCTCGGCTTCGAAGGCGGCCCGCACAAAGACGCCAGCTCGGTGGACCGGACTGAGGCCGCCGTCTGGTTGGCGCTCGAAGCCGCGGGGATGCTTCCCGATCCACGAGCCGCCACGCGCCTGGCCGATGCCCGCGCCTTCCTCTCCCGCCTGAGCCGCAATCTTCCGCGAGTGCTCGAAGTTCGTCACCGCCACTTCGTCGGCCCCAAAGACCAGTTCACCATGCGACCCGGCTACGCCTCCTTCCAGGAGGTGGCCGAAAACGAACACCTGGCGGACGACGAAACCGGTCCCGTCATCGCACCGGAGACCGGCATCATCCTCATGCCACTATACCAACCCGCCGGCGACGACGGGTTTTTCATCACCCGCGAGTTCAACCAGTTCTGGCTATCGGTCTCCGCCATGCTCCGCCGGCTGCACGTGGACAATGTGCTTCCGTGGATGCCGGGGATTACGCGCGATCCCTCGCACGGCGGGACTCTTCTGGTCAACGGGCGGGTAGCGCGGTGGTTTGCCCTGGAGGTGTTCCACTTGCTCGGGTATCGCAAGCGAAGGCAGATGGGGGACGTGTTGGTGGTTGCGAGGAGGCGGGAGTGGGGGAGGTAGGGCGGTCCGAAGATATCAGCCAATTTCCAATTGCCATTAGCCCCCAGCCACTAGCTCCTTAGCATGCCTCCGAACGGCCGCACTGTCCGAATCCCCCAACATCCGAGCCACCTCCAGAACCCGATCCTCCCCATGAATAACCGTCACATCGCTGGTAGCCATGCCGTCGGAGGAGCCTTTGGCTACGACTAGATGGCGATCGGCCTTGCCGGCAATTTGGGGCAGGTGGGTAATGACCAGGACCTGACGACCCTCGGCCACGTCGGCCAGGGCTTGTCCTACCTGGGCGCCGACCTCACCGCCGATTCCCTGATCGACTTCGTCGAACACCAGCGTATGGATCCGGTCGTGCCGCGCCAGCACCACCTTGAGCGCCAGCATGATGCGCGACAGCTCGCCGCCCGAAGCCACTTTGCCCAACGGTCTTGGGTCCATGCCCTGGTTGAGCTGTATCTGGAAGGCGACCGATTCCTGGCCGGTGAGACCGGGCTGGGGGAGGGCCGGCAACTCGATGGTTACCCGTCCTCCCGCGAGCCCCAGTGCGGGGAACAACTTGTCGACGGCGCGAGTCAGCCTTCCCGCCGCGCTCTCGCGCTTGGCCGACAACCGGTCGCAGGCGACGTTTAGGGCGGCGGCCGCGGCGGCGCGTTTGGCTTCGATGACCTCGAGGTCGAGGTCGGCGGTGTCGAGGACATTCAACTCTTCCTGTGCACCTGCCAGCGTCTCGAGAACGGCCTCGATGGTCGCCCCGTACTTTTGCTTCAGGCGACCTAGCACGTCGCGCCGGGTTTCTACTTCGGCCAGCCGTTCCGGCGAATGCTCGATGTCGTTGGCGTACTGCTCGACGACTCGCGCCAACTCGCTGAGGTTGGCGTAGGCGCCGTCGAGTAGTTCCCGCCACGCGGCCACGGTAGGATCGAGTTTCTCCAACCCATCCACCGCGCGCTCCGCTGCGCCGACGGCGTGGAGCGCGGCGCCGTCTCCGCCATCGAGCGCCTGCAGTACCGATTGGGTCAAGGCTTCGACCGCGTCGGCCTCGCCGAGTAGGCCTGCCTCACGGTCGAGCGCCTCGGCTTCCTCCGGCTGCGGATCGGCCTGACTGATCTCCTGTGCCACATGACGCAGATAGTCTGCCCGCCGGCGCACTTCGTCGCGGCGCTCGCTGAGCGCCAGGTGTTTGGCTTCCAGCGAGTGCAGCGTCTCGTGTGCCTCCACCACGGCCGCGCGCTCGCCCGCGGCGCCGGCGTAGGCGTCGAGGATGTCCCGTTGGGCCTCGGGGTGGAGTAGCGACTGGGTTTCGTGTTGCCCGTGCAGGTCGGCCAGGAGGCCGCCTAATTGGGCCAGCACTTTGACGGTCGTCGGGCTGCCATTGACCCAGGCGCGCGAGCGGCCTTCGGCCGCCACTTCGCGGCGGATGATCAAGCGCGCGTCATCCACATCCAGTCCCAGCGATTCGATGCGGGTAGTGAGGCGTGGGTCGATATCCTCGACGACCCCTTCGATCACGGCCTTGGCGGCTCCGGGACGGAGCGCCTGGGTGTCGGCCCGCTCACCGAGGAGTAACGCCAGGGCGTCGACCAGCATCGACTTCCCCGCCCCGGTCTCGCCGGTGAGAACGTTGAGGCCCGGACCTAGCGACAGGGTCACGTCGGCCACCGTGGCCAGGTTGCGCACCCGCAGTTCGCTGAGCACGGCCTAGTCCAGGGTGCGGTCGGAGAGATCTCCCCAATGGAGCTTCTGCCGCATGCGATGGAAGTACTCCTGGTCGTCATACCGGGCCAGCATTACGGCGGTGGGGGCGCGCCGGATTTCCACCCGGTCGCCGGGATGGAGCCGGGCTGAGGTCTGTCCGTCCAATGACACCAACAGATCCTCTTCGCCCCACGGCGGCAGCGGCTCGACGGTGACGGCGTAGTGGGCCGGCACCACGACCGGGCGCACCGCGAGCGTATGGGCGCATATCGGCGTGACCACCATGGCTTGAACGCCGGGCACCACGATGGGGCCTCCGGCGCTGAGGGAATAGGCGGTCGATCCGGTCGGCGTGGCGATGACGATCCCGTCGGCGCTGTAGGGCCCGATGTTCTCACCCTCGATAGTGACGGCCAACCTGACCACCCGGGCGACCCCGCCCTTGTGGACGGCGACGTCGTTCAGGGCATTGGGGAGGGGCTGCAGATCGCCATTGGCGCTGACGATATTGGAGGAAAGCACTTGGCGCCGGTCGACCTTCAACTCTCCGGACACCAGCGCGTCGAGCGCCGGAGCGAGGTCGGAATAACTGGCCCAGGTCAGGAAGCCAACCCTGCCGAGATTGAAGCCGAGGATGGGAATCTCCCGGCTCTGGACCAAGCGGGCCCCGCGGAGCAGGGTGCCGTCCCCACCGAAGGCGAGGAGGGCGTCGAGCGCGGCCCCGGCTACCGGTGGCACCGGTTCGTCCCACAAGGGGACCAGCTCCTCTTCGGTGAACAGGGTGATATTGCGGGCGGGCGCCAGTCGCTTCAACTCGCGCAGAACGTCCCGCAGATCGCGGTAGCGGGTGTTGCCGACGACCCCGACGTTCATCGCGGCTCGAGCATTCCCTCTTCGTGCCGCAGCAACGACCGAATGCGCCGTGCGATGCCGTCGGCCGTCAGCCCGTACTTGGCCAACTGCTTGGCGCGTGGCGCATGCTCCTGCAACTGATCGGGAACGCCGAGCGCCACCGTTCGCACTTCCGGGTGAGTGGTCTGCAGGGTTTCCGCCAGGAAGGCGCCGAAACCGTTCACCACGGTGCCTTCTTCGATAGTTACCAACAGCCGGTGGCGCTGCACCAACGACTCCAGCGTGGCGTTGTCCATGGGCTTGAGAAACCGGCAGTTGACCACGGTGACGTCGATGCCCTCATCCGCCAACCCCACCGCGGCCTCGAGGCTGGGTAGCACCATGGTGCCCACCGCGAGGATGGCCACGTCGCCACCCTCCCGCAGCACTTCCCAGGTACCGTAGGGCACCGCGGGAATCTGCGAGGCATGCGCTACCTCGGCAGGCACCTTGTCTCGCGGGTAACGAGTGCAGAAAGGACCGTCCTGATGTTCGATGGCGGTACGCAGCAATCCCACCAGCTCCGCACCATTCTTCGGCGCGGTCACCGTCATCCCGGGCATGGCCAGCATGTAAGCGATGTCGTACAACCCCATGTGCGTCTGACCGTCCTCGCCCACCAGTCCGGCGCGGTCCATACAGAAGACCACCGGCAGTCGCTGGACCACGACATCGTGGATGATGTTGTCGAACGCCCGCTGGAGGAACGTGCTGTAGATGGCCACGATCGGCTTGATGCCTTGGGTGGCGAGGCCGCCCGCAAAGGTGACCCCGTGCCCCTCGGCGATGCCCACGTCGAAGAACCGGTCAGGCCACGCCTTCTGAAAAATGTTGGTGCCGGTCCCGGCCGGCATCGCGGCGGTTATGGCCACCAAATTGGGATACTCTTCCGCCAACTGGGTTATGGCGTCGCCGAACACTTTCGTCCAGGCGGGGGGGCCGCTGGTCTTCTTGCGCATTTCGCCGGTAGCAGGGTCGTACGCTGCCAGGCCGTGCCACTTTTCCCGGTTGTCCTCGGCAAAACTGAATCCCTTCCCCTTCTCGGTCAGGACGTGCACCACGCGCGGCCCTTCGAGGTCGCGCACGAAGGTGAGCGTTTCGAGCAGTTTGGGAAGATCGTGCCCGTCGATGGGTCCGAAGTAGCGGAAGCCGAGTTCCTCGAACAGCATGCCCTCGGAAAAAAGGTTCTTGGCTGACTCTTCGACGTTCTTGGCAAAGTCCACCACGCCCTCGCCGAAGACACCGCCCAGGGCCACTGT
>JBDHMR010000100.1:0-5974 GCA_039656035.1 Gemmatimonadota bacterium | reverse complement strand
TGGGGTTGGCCTACGCCATCTACGCGTTCCAACAGCTGTACCGTTCTTCGGGCTTCGTCGGAGTCTACGTCGGGACCCAACCCGGTTCCGCCCAGAAGGCCCTGGAGGCCATCCGCCAGGAGTTCGCCACACTGGCCAAGGAGGGTTTGCCTCCCGGAGAATTGGCGGACGTGAAACAACAGCTCAAGGGTCAGGTGATGTTGTCCCTGGAGAGCACCGCCAGTCGAATGAACCGCCTGGCTACGTTGGCGCTCCACTGTGAAGAATACCGTACGCTCGACGACCTGCTGGCCCTGATCGACGGCGTCACCGGAGCCGAGGTTGCCGACGTCAGTCGAGAGGTTTTCTCACCCGAACGGCAGACCACTGTGGTGCTGGGTCCGCCGGCTACAGGGTGATGATTCTATTCACGTTTTCCTGCGAGTGACTGGATCATGCTGATAGGAATACCGAAGGAAATCAAACCGAACGAGAATCGCGTCTCGATGGTCCCGGCCGGCGTGGAAGCGCTCACCGGGCAGGGTCACACGGTAGTAGTAGAGCAGGGCGCCGGTATCGGTAGCGGTTTCGACGACGCGACGTACACCAGCGCCGGGGCCTCAATCCTGGCAACGGCCGACGATGTGTGGCAGCAGGCCGAGATTATCGTGAAGGTCAAGGAACCCATCGCCGTCGAGTGGCCGCGGATGCGTGCCGGCCAGCTGATCTATACCTATTTCCATTTTGCGGCCGCCGAAGAACTGACCAAGGCGGTAATCGACTCGGGTGCGGTGGCGGTGGCCTATGAGACGGTCCAACTGCCCTCGGGGGAGCTTCCGCTGCTGACACCCATGTCCGAGGTTGCCGGGCGGATGGCGGTCCAGCAAGGGGCCAAGTACCTCGAGCGGGTGTTCGGCGGCAGCGGCATCCTTCTCGGTGGTGTCCCCGGGGTCGCCCCGGGCGAGGTGGTCATTATCGGCGGTGGTACGGTGGGAATCAACGCCGCCAAGATGGCGTCGGGACTGGGCGCCCACGTGACCATACTGGATCTGTCACTTGATAGATTGCGTTACCTCGACGACGTGCTCGAAGCCAACGTCGACACGCTCTACTCCAACCGCTACAACCTCATGGACGCCATCAGCCGGGCCGATCTGGTGGTCGGCGCCGTGCTGCTCCCCGGGGCCAAGGCCCCCCATCTGGTGCGGCGGGCCGACCTGGCGGTCATGAAGCAGGGCTCGGTCATCGTAGACGTGGCCGTCGACCAGGGTGGCTGCGTCGAGACCATTCACGCCACCACCCACGAAGACCCGACCTACGACGTTGACGGCATCGTGCATTACGGCGTCGCCAACATGCCCGGCGCCGTGCCGCGCACCTCGACTTTGGCGTTGACCAATGCCACGCTGCCCTACGCTCTGAAGCTGGCCCGGGAGGGCTGGCGCGACGCCACCCGCAACGACGAGCCGTTGCGGTTGGGGCTCAATGTGGTCGAGGGCAAGGTGGTCTACCCCGGCGTGGCCGAGGCGTTCGGCCTGCCGTACGTCGACGTCACCACCGTCTTGTGAGCCCAACCAGGACGGATATGGTCGAGGTACTGATTACCCGCCTGCCCCACGGCGAGGGCTTGCCCCTTCCCCAGCGGGCCACCGCAGGATCGGCCGGATGCGACATTTCCTCGGCTGAAGAGGGCACCGTAGGACCGTTGGAAAGGCGGCTGTTCAAGACGGGGTATAGGATTGCGGTGCCGGAGGGGTACGAATGCCAGCTCCGGCCCCGTTCGGGGCTGGCTCTGAAACATGGTATCACGCTCCCCAACACGCCCGCTACCATCGACAGCGACTACCGGGGCGAAGTCATGGTGGCCCTGGTCAATCTGGGCCAGGAGCCCTTCGAGGTGACTCGGGGTATGCGAATCGCCCAGATGGTCATCGCCCGGGTGGAGCGGGCCGAATTCGCCGAGGTCGAGGGGCTGCCCGACTCGGCCAGGGGGGATGGCGGCTTCGGCAGTACTGGCCGTTAGCGGCGCTTGTATCGAACGTCCGTCCCTCATTACTCTTAGGCTACCACACTAGCCCTAAGGCCCCAAAACGCATGCGGTTCTTCAACTTCAATCTGGGCTCCTGGCTGCCCGCCAACGAGATCGCCGTCGACCTTGGCACGGCCAATACCCTGGTATACGTCAAGGGCGAGGGGATTGTCCTCAATGAGCCGTCGGTGGTTGCCATCGAAAAGGCCACCGGGGGCGTCCTGGGCATCGGCCTCGAGGCCAAGCGGATGCTGGGCCGGACACCGGACGGCATCGTGGCGGTGCGTCCCCTCAAGGACGGGGTGATCGCCGATTTCGACGTCACCGAGCGGATGCTGCGGTATTTTCTCAAGACCATCATCGACAAGCACGTCTTCCGGGTAAAGCCACGGGTCATCATTGCCGTTCCCTCGGGGATCACCGAAGTGGAACGCCGTGCGGTGCGAGACTCCGCCGAAACCGCCGGAGCCAAAGAAGTCCTGATGGTGGCCGAGCCGATGGCGGCGGCTATCGGGGTCGGCCTTCCGGTCGAGACGCCTACCGGCAACATGGTGATCGACATTGGCGGCGGCACCACCGAAATCGCCGTGATCGCTCTTTCGGGTATCGTGTCCGACACGTCCATCAGGACCGGTGGTGACGAACTCGATCAGGCCATCGTCCAATTCATGCGCAAGAACTACAACCTCCTCATCGGCGAGCCTACCGCCGAGGCCATCAAGATCAAGATCGGTTCCGCCGCCCAGGTGATGGACGACCAGGACATGGACGTCAAGGGGCGCGACTTGGTGTCGGGTATTCCCAAGACGGTGCGGGTCCACGCCAGCGAGATTCGAGAGGCCGTGCAGGAACCGATTCAACAGATCGTCGATGCTTTCAGGCGGGCACTGGAGATCACGCCGCCTGAACTGGCGAGCGACATCGTCGACCGCGGTATCGTCATGACGGGTGGGGGAGCCTTGATCAGAGGGTTGGACGTTCTGTTGTCCCAGGAAACAGGGCTCCCGATCCACATCGACGAAGACCCCCTCACCTGTGTCGTCCGGGGTACCGGAAGAATCCTGGATGACTTTGAAAAATTCCGGGGCGTTCTCCAAAAGTAGATGAACGAGCAGCCGGACCGCGCCAGATCTCGTAGTGACACCGTGGTGTTCTTGGCGTGTCTTCTGTTGTCTACCGGCATGCTGTTCGCCCCTCCCGCACGCACCGCCCGCCTCGCCAGTGCCATCCGCAACTCAGTACTCGTGCCCCTTATATGGATGCAGCAAGCCGCCGAGGAAGGGAAGGCGAGTCGGTCCCGGCTGGCCCTTATCCAGGCACAGCGCGATTCAATCGCCCTGCTGGCTCAGGGCCTGCCCGCTCTGCGGGACGAGAACGACCAACTGCGCCGGCTGCTGGGGGTGGGGCAGCGGAAGCCCCTGGAGTTCGTTGCGGCCGAAGTGCTGCACCAGTCGTCCCCCACGGATGGGTTGACGCTCCTCCTGAGCGCGGGCAGCGCGGAGGGAGTCGCGCGATTTAGCCCCGTTGTTGCCCCTGAAGGACTCCTGGGCGTGATCAGTTCGGTCGACCGGCACACCAGCATCGCAACGACTTGGGCCCACCCTGAATTCAGGGCCAGCGCATACACCGACGGTGGCGGTGTCTTCGGCATCGTGGCCCCCGCCGCTGGGGCAACGGAGCCGTTGCTGGAACTGCGCGGCGTACCCTACCGGGACACCATTCCTGCGGGAACCCTGGTGTTGACTTCGGGCCTCGGCGGCGTGTACCCCAAGGGCATTCCGGTCGGCCGGGTGCTGGGAGTAGTCAGGGAACTCACCGGATGGGAGCGAACCTATCTCGTCCTCCCGGCCGCCAATCCGGCTCACGCGGCACACGCCCTGGTTCTGCTGGGATCCGCTGAGTTGTCGCTCGAGGGCGCTTTCCCCGACGAGGCGCCCTGATGCCACAGCGCTCCCGCGGCAAGATGGCCTTCATACTCCTGCTCCTCCTGTTGCTGCAGTTCTACCTGCGCCCGCGCCTATGGGACTCGCGCGCCGCGCCCGACTTCATCCTGCTGGGATTGTTGATCTACGCTACTCGCGCGCGTCCCGGCGCGGCGGCGGTGGCCGGATTCTTCACCGGCTTGATGATGGACTCGTTGGGTCCCAGCCGGTTCGGCGCGGCCGCCTTGGCCACCACTATGGTAGGGTATCTGGCGGCGTGGGGCCGGGCGGTGTTCTTCGCCGACAATCTGCTGGTCCACGCCGGGTTCATTTGGGGCGGTGTGTGGTTGCGTGACTTCATCGTCCTGCTGGCGAGCGGTGCGACTGGTCGCGCCCTGCTGTGGCAACTGGCCGTATGGTCACCGCTCCAGGGACTGACTACCGCGGTCGCCGGGGTGTTGATTCTGGTGATGTTCCGGGACTGGCTAGCTATCAGGCTCGAGGCATGAGGAGCCTGCACTCCTATCGGTTGCGATCGAGGGGAGCTCTGGCGCAGTGGGGGCTGGTAGCGGTGTTCGCCGTGCTGGCCGGTACTTTTTTCCGGTTGCAGGTCGTCCAGTTTCAGCGATTCCAACTGCGTGCCGAGGACAATCGGGTCCGCTCGGTACCGCTGACCGCACCCCGGGGGCCAATCCTCGATCGGGATGGGCGGATCATTGCGGAAAATGTCCCCGGGTTCGCGGTCAAGTTTCTGGCGCCGTCCGAGGATTCACTGCGGGCGGTTCTGGGACGGGTTCCAGACATCCTTCCTTTGGACAGCCTCCATATCGAACGGGTAATGCAGCGTTATCGCCGGGCCCGCCACCTGCCGGCCCTGGTCATGGCGGATGGGTCATTCGAGATCATCTCACGCCTGGAAGAACATCGGGCGCTACTTCCCGGCATGGTCATCGAGTCGGAGCCCAAGCGACACTATCCACATGGCGCCGCGCTGGCCCATGTGATCGGTTACGTCGGCGAGGTCAATGAGGACGACTTGGAGACCGGTCGTTTCCCCGGCGCCGGCTTGGGGGCCATGGTCGGGCGCGGCGGGCTGGAAGAGGAATACGATGCGGTGCTGCGTGGCCGGCCCGGCATCCGCTTCATCGAGGTGAACGCCATCGGACGGCTGGTGCGGGAGGCCGGCGTGGCCCCGACCGTTCTCCCCACTGAAGGCCAACCGCTCAGCACCACGATAGACATCGATCTCCAGGGATTCGTCGACAGCCTGTGGCGCGTTCGCCACCCTGGCCGGCGGGGCGCGGTGGTTGCCCTTTCCCCTGATGGGGAAGTCCTTGCCTCTTATTCCGCTCCGACCTACGACCCCAACCTGTTCGTCGGCGGCATTTCCGAAAAAGAGTGGCGTCTGATGGTCGCCGATTCATCCAAGCCACTGTTCAACAGGGCCATTCAGGCCCGGTACCCGCCGGCATCGCCGTTCAAATTGGCGGTGGCTGCCATGGGACTGAGGCGGGGCATAGTGACGCCTGAGACGTATATGCCGCAGCCCTGCCGAGGTGGACTGGGGTTGGGCAACCGTTTCTTCAGGTGCTGGAAGCGCGAGGGTCACGGCCGTCTCGATCTGACCGGGGCCATCCGCGAAAGTTGTGACGTGTATTTCTACCAACTCGGGGCGCGCTTGGGGCTGAATGCGATTCTGGAAGATGGCCTGGCCATGGGATTCCGTGAGCGGAGCGGCTTGGACATTCAGAGTGAAGCGCGCTCGATCTACCCCTACTCAACGGCATACTTCGATCAAGTCTATGGTCCCCGGGGATGGACCGCGCAGGGCGCCGAATTCAACATGTCGATCGGCCAGGGCGACAACGCCCAGACGTTGATTAACATGGTGAAGTTCTACCAGGCACTGGCAGGCGACGGGATGTCGGAGGCGCCTTATCTGGTGCAACGTCGGGACGACGCCCGACACGACCTGGGGTTGACGACATCCCAGCTTCGCGCGCTCCGGGAAGCGATGGTCGAGGTGGTCGAGACCGGCACCGCC